>CAXTUQ010000581.1:0-3995 GCA_964247405.1 uncultured Acetobacteraceae bacterium | reverse complement strand
CGCTGGGAGGACGGGTGTTTGGGCGCCGGGCGGGGGCGGATGTGCCGATCCCGTTTGGGCCGTACCTGGCGTTGGCGACTTGGGTGGTGCGGGTTTGGGGCGGGGTGGAGATGGCGTAAAAACCTGCTGCCTACGATGCAAAGTGGAAGCTTTATTGGGTTGATTGAAAATCAATGTCACAATGGCGTTGATGCCCAACGAATCGTTTCTCAATGCCTATCTCGATGAGGTGCGCCGCGTCCGGGCGCTTAATGCCGGAACGGGGGAAACCAGCTATTATCCTGCCCTGAGCACGCTGCTGAACGCGGTGGGCCACCAACTGCGCCCGCGGGTGTTCTGTCTGCATCATCCCTCGGGCAGCGCCGGCATCCCGGACTTCGGGCTGTTCGAGCAGGCACAGTTCCGCAGAGACGAAACGCCCGCCTGGATCGCCGCTGCAACGCCCGAGCGCGGCGTTGTCGAAGCAAAAGGCGCGTCGCATGGCATCGAAGCCTTGCTGAAAAGCAAGCAGGTGCGCGAGCAGTACTTGCCCATGTATGGCCTGGTGCTGGCGACCAACCTTTGGCAGTTCCGCTTGCTGGATGCGCGCGGCGTCGTGGTCGAGAGCTTCGACCTTGCGGCGAACGAGGCAGGGTTTTGGGCGCTGGCCGCCGGGCCGCGTCCCGATGCCTTGCGGGACCGCTTCGCCGATTTCCTGCAACGCTGCCTCTTGACCCGCGCCCCGCTCGCCCGACCGTCCGACGTGGCGTTCTTCCTCGCGTCCTATGCGCGCGAGGCTCTGGCACGGCTTGCCGAGCAGGCGAGGCTTCCGGCGCTGGGCGGGCTGCGCAAGGGCATGGAGGACGCGCTCGGCATCCGCTTCGATGAGCGCGACGGCGAGCGGCTGTTCCGTTCCACCTTGGTGCAGACGTTGTTCTACGGCGTGTTCTCGGCCTGGGTGGTCCATGCCCGCGCCGGGTTGCAGGGCTTCGACTGGCGGTCCTCGTCCTGGTCCCTGCACGTCCCGGTCATGAGCCTGCTGTTCCAGAAGGTGGCGACGCCGCAGGCATTGCTGCCGCTCGGCTTGGTGCCGCTGCTGGACGGGGCCGCCCGCGCCCTTGAACGGGTTGACCGGGCCACGTTCTTCACTGCGTTCAGCGACGCGCAGGCGGTGCAGTACTTCTACGAGCCGTTCCTCGAGTATTTCGACCCGGCGCTGCGCCGCCAGTTCGGGGTCTGGTACACCCCGCCCGAAATCGTCCGCTATCAGGTCGAGCGGGTGGACCGCGCCCTGCGGGACGAGCTGGGCGTCGCCGACGGCTTGGCTGACCCGTCCGTTTGGGTGCTGGACCCGTGCTGCGGCACCGGCAGCTACGTGGTCGCCGTGCTGGACCGCATCCGCCGCACCCTGGACGGCAAGGGCATGGGCGACCTGGCGGCGGAGGAACTGAAGCGCGCGGCCACGACCCGCATCGTCGGTTTCGAGATCATGACGGCGCCCTTCGTGATCGCGCATTGGCAGGTCGGCGAGATGCTGAAGGCCACGCCGCTGCAAGAAGGCGAACGGGCCGCGATCTACCTGACGAACGCGCTGACCGGCTGGACGGAAAGCGAAGCGGGGCCGCCCATCCCCGGGTATGAGGCATTGGTGGAGGAACGCAGCGCGGCCAGAACGGTGAAGCGGGACCGGCCCATCCTCGTGGTACTCGGCAATCCGCCTTACAATGCTTACGCCGGCCTCAGTCCCGACGACGAGGGCGATTTGGTCGAAGCCTACAAGAAGGGGTTGCAGACGGTCTGGGGCGTGAAGAAATTCAATCTTGACGATTTGTATGTTCGTTTTTTCCGCATTGCCGAGCGGCGGATTGCCGGGGGCACCGGGCGCGGCATCGTCAGCTACATCAGCAACAGTTCCTGGCTATCGCTGCCCTCATTCACCGTCATGCGGCAGTCTTTGCTGGCCAGCTTCGACCGCATCTGGGTCGAGAACATGCACGGCGACCGCACGATCACGGAGTATGGGCCGGATGGCCGCAGCAGCGAAACCGTCTTCGCCATCGACGGATTCTCGCCAGGAATCAGGCAGGGCGTGGCGACGGCGCTGCTGGTCCGGACTGGGCAACAGAAGGAGCCGATCTATCGTTACCGGAATGATTTAAATGCGTCCGATGCAGCGCAGCGTCGGTCCGACCTGCTTACCTCACTGGAAGAAGAAGATTTTAACGCGCGTTACGAGATACTGGCACCGGCTGTCTCCAACCGGTTCGTGTTGAGACCCATGGCGGTCCAGAGTGTCGGATACGGGACTTGGCCCGCCCTCGATAACTTGGCGAGGGTTCCGCCCATACTTGGACTTCTCGAAAATCGTGGTGGTGGGCTGATAAGCATGGATCAAAGCGCGCTTGTCGCCAAAATGCGCACCTACCTTGATCCAATACGCAACTTTGAAGAAGCCAGTGCTGCGAACCCAGTGTTAGGTATAGATCGAGCAGTTTATAAAGCTCGCAAGGTCCGTAGTAACCTACTCGCAGAAGGCTACAACGACATACATGTGCGTCGTTTTAGTGTAGCCGCATTCGACATGCGTTGGGCCTATGCGACGACAGTACCAACTGTCTGGAATCGAATACGGCCGCAGCTTCTACACATCCTTCCCGACGCGCACGGCTTCCTTGTCGTCCGCTTGCAACAAATCGCCGAACCCGAGGGCTTTCCCGCCTATTGGTCTGCTTGTTTGGCTCACCAGCACGCTTTGCATAAAGACTGCTATCTCATTCCCGTTGTGGAAAACCTCTCCGGCGCTCCACGGCCAAATCTGTCCGAAGCCGCTGTTACGTATCTGGCGGGTCTCGGCCTCCAACCCACGCCAGAAGTGGCGGCGCTGCTATGGCAGCACACTCTATCGGTCCTTTACAGCCCGGCCTACCGTGCGGAGAACGCCGGCGGGTTGCGCCAGGGTTGGCCGCGTGTGCCGCTCCCAAACGATGCCAGCGCGCTGCATACCTCTGCAACCCTGGGCAAGCAGCTTGCGGCGCTGCTGGACCCGGACGCGCCGGTGCCGGGCGTGAGCACCGGCGCGCTCCGTCCCGAAATCGCCTGCATCGCCATCCCGAGCACAAAGCCCGGCAGTGAGCGGGACTGGACCCTGCGCGGCTGGGGCAACCGGACCGACAAGGGGGTGACCATGCCGCTTCGCGGCCGGGTCGAACCGCGTCCCTACAACACGACGGAAGCCGCCGCGGCCAGCCAAGGCAGCCTGCTCGGCGCCAACATGCTCGACATCGGCATCAACGAAGCAAGCTTCTGGCGCGGCATTCCCGAAGCGGTTTGGGAATGCCGGATCGGCGGCTATCAAGTGCTCAAGAAGTGGCTCAGCTACCGCGACCATTCCATCCTCGGGCGTCCCCTTTCGTCCGAGGAGGTCGGGCATGTCCAGCAAGCCGCGCGACGGATCGCTGCCATCCTTCTGCTCGGCCCGGACCTGGACGCATCCTACCAAGCCTGCGCCGCTGCTCATCGGACGATAAGCGAACGATGACTGGCTGACGATGGCAGAGAAGGCGGGATTTTCCGACAGGTGATTCTAAGCTGTTGGATTTGCTGAACTCAGGTCAAGTCATGCCAATTTCTGACGGCCGCAACGAAAGCTCCGCCCTGTGAGTGATCGTTTACTGAGAAATGCAGGGTCTCTCCTTTGGAACAGTGCATGAGACGGCCGGGACGCATCCGGAGGACGGTTCTCGCGGCCGTGCCCGGCCTGGCGCATCCCCGGGCCGCCCCGGCGGCGGACCTGCCGCTGCCCGACCAGCCCTGCACCTGCACGGTGCTCGACCAGGACCTGCGCGACGCGCTGCGCCGGTCCAGCGTTATTCATGCTGTTCATGCGCCCATGAACACATTGAATTGGCCCCCGGCCGTGTCCGGCGCTTCCGTGCCCGGGACACCACGCGCAATGGTCGCGGTTCAGGTCAAGGGAGCGTTCAATGAATCATTTCAACCGCCGGGCACTGCTCGGC
>CAXTUQ010000580.1:0-4001 GCA_964247405.1 uncultured Acetobacteraceae bacterium | reverse complement strand
CCCGGTGGGCATGAAGCTCGCGGCGACCTGGGCGGCCGGGGACCTCGGCCTGCTGGTGGGGCTGCTGGTCGCGGCGCTGACGGTCGGCTCGGCGTTCCCGCACATGGTCGCGGCGGCGGGCGGGTTGGACTGGCGGTGGCCGGTGGCCGCGGCGGCAGCGGGCGCGCTGCTTGCGGCCGGGCTGATCCGGCTGGCGGGTTTGGGTCCGAACCTGCCGGCCGCCGCGCCGCTGCGCCCGGGCAACGCCTTGGAAGCCTGGCGCAACCGGGGGGTGCGGCTCGCCAACCTGGGCTACCTCGGCCACATGTGGGAGCTGTACGCGATGTGGGCGTGGATCGGCGCGTTCCTCGCCGCGAGCTTCCGCGCCCGCTACGGGTCCGCGCCGCCAATTGGTCCGGAACTCGCGGCGTTCGCCGTGGTCGCGGTGGGCGCGCTCGGCGCCATGGGCGGCGGCTGGGCGGCGGACCGGTACGGCCGCGCCAACGTCACCATCGCCGCCATGGCGACGAGCGGCCTGTGCGCCGCCGGCATCGGCCTGCTGTTCGGGGGACCTGCCTGGCCGCTGCTGGCCGTGAGCCTCCTTTGGGGCGTCGCGGTGATCGCCGATTCCGCCCAGTTCTCCGCCGCCATCGCCGAACGGAGCGAGCGGTCGCTGGTCGGCACCATGCTGACCGTGCAGACTTGCCTCGGCTTCCTGCTCACCCTGGCCAGCATCCAGCTCATCCCGGTGGCCGTCGGCTGGGTGGGGTGGCGGTTCGCCTTTGCCATGTTGGCGGTCGGCCCGTTCCTCGGCATCCTCGCCATGGCCCGGCTGCGCCGCGCCTGACTCTCGACAGGCCGGGCCGGCCCAGCCGGGTCCGCGGAGGCCGCCGCTACTGCTGCCCCTGCCGCCGGAGCCGCCACAGGCTGAAGAGCTGGGCGTTCTGCACGGGGGTCATCTTGGTGAGGCCGATCCCCGCCGCCCACTCGTTGAACGCCTCCTTCTCGAACCCGGCCGCCACCGGCGCGGACGAGGCGGGGGGGCCTTGCGCCCCTGAACGGTCAAGCCAACGCTGCGCGTAGGGCGCGCGGGTCCAGCCGGGCACGGTCGCCCGGATGTTCACGTCGTGCCACTTCTCATGGAACGGCGGCTGCAGCAGCTCCGGCAGGTGGGAGAAGAACAGGTCGGTGAACGCCGCGAGGTTCTTGTACCGCACGGTGCCCGCCGGCCAGTTGTAGGCGGTGAGCAGCACAGGGACCGCCCACGTTTCCACGTCCTCCCCTTCAGGGACCAGCGAGGGGTAGTCGGCATGGGTGAACGTGGCCGGCACGTAGGTGTCAAGCAGGTCTTCGGACACCGGCAACTGCAGCAGATGCAGCCCGGAGTTGGCCGGGAGGCTGCTGAACAACCGGCTCGGCTTGCCGTCAACATAAACCAATGCGGCGATCTCGCCGCGCTTCAGCTTCTCCAGGGCGACCGCCGGGATCTCATAGGCCAGCTTGACGGGAACGTGCATCGACCCGAACACCGCGGGCGCCGTGACGGCCGTACTGGAGCCCACGACATCGACGTTGACCGTCTTGTCGGCCAGGTCGACCACGGTGTACACGTCCGGCCCGGCCAAGACGTGGATCTCCTGGTCGTAGAGCTTGGCAATGTAGTGAACCCGGCTGCGCAGGTCCGGGTAAAGCCGGGCGGCCTCGGCGGAACGCGCGGCGTCGGCTGAGACCAGCGCGAGGTCCACGCCCCGAAGGTTGAGCAGGTCGGCCAGGTTCTGCAGCGAGCCTTTCCCCATCAACGGCACGACCCGCAGGGTGTCGGAACTGGCGACCGCGGCGACGTCGCTGCCGATCTGCACGTAGGTGCCGTTGATCCCGCCGGTCATCATCCCAAGCGTCGCGGTCCCTTCGACGGAGAGCGGCGCGTCCGGCGGCGCATGGGAGCCGGCCGGCGTGGGCGCCGGCGCCCGGCGCACGAAAGGGCGTCGCAGGGCAGGGGGCGGCACGGCCGGGCTTTGCTTCACCTCGGGCACGCCCACGCCCGGCTCGGCGGCAGGCGCCGGCGGCTGCTGCGCCACCGCAGGCCCGGGCGCTCCATGAAGCGCAAGCATCACCGTCAGCGTACCGAAGAAATACCGCATAAGGAGAGTCCTTGATGGAGGTCACAACCGGACCGTGTATTTAAAGAGAAGTCAAACAGAAATTAGCATTATTTTCCTGTATATTAGAGTCTCACGCATCGAAAAACGGCCTGGTCTGTTTCTGCAAGGCAAGCGTCTGGCAGGCGCAGCCGCTTCTGGCTATCATTACAATGAATCTGCTCGCCACCAAAATACTTTCATCCCGAAACAGCATTGATTGTGTCCCGATGGCCGTGATGTCCGATGACGACGTGCTTGCGCTCACCCCCGAGGTGTCCATGCCTGGCAAACCGCAATCGCCCCCGCCCGCGGCCCCCGCCGTCTTGGCCGGCCCGCTGTTCCTCAGCGCGAGTCAGCGCGACGCCGCGAACGACATCCGGCGCACGCTTGCCGAAGGCCACGTCTTCGCGGCCGTCACCGGCGCGCCCGGGCTGGGCAAGACGACCGTGCTTTCCGTAGCCGTCGCCAGGGCGTCCGGGGCGTCGCAGGTCGTCAGGGTGGACCATCCCGACCGCGTTTCGATCGCGCAAGCCGAGCAGCTCGTTGCGAAGGCGTCCGCTTCGCCCGGCGCCCGCACCGTGCTGGTCGTCGATGATGCCGACTGGGCGTCCTCGTCCTTGCTGCGCGGCCTCACGCGGATCGCGGACAGCCGGCTGCCGGGCGCGGCGCAGGTCATCCTGGCCGGCCGGCCGGAACTGTGGGACCGGCTCGGGGCAGACGAGTTCACGCCGCTCCGCGAACGCATCGCCGTCCGCGCGGTGTTGCGGCCGATGACGGAAGAGGACGCGCGCGGCTTCATCCGGCACGTGCTGAACGAGCCGCGCAAGATCTTCGGCCAAACGCTTGCGGACGACGCGGAGCGGGAAGTGCTGCGCCTCGCGGATGGCCGGCCGGAGCGTCTCGGGGCGCTTGTGCGCAGCACGCTGATGCTCAGCGACCTGCAGGTCAGGGCGCAGCTTTCAGTGGATATGGTCCATGCCACGGCCGACATGCTCGATGGGCGGCAGCGGCCGGTCAGCAAGCGCCGGGTGAAAATCTTGCGGCCTGTTTTGGCGGCGGGATTGGCCGTGGCCGTCACCGGCGGCCTGGCCATGGCTGCGCGCGACGGGCAGTTGGGACGCGTGCTGTCTGCCGCCCGCGACGCCGCCGGCCCTTCCGCCGCCGGGTGGATGCGGCAGGCTTCCGACGCGCCGGCCGCGACCGCTCAGAGCGCGCCGGCCCCCCAGCCGGAGCCGGTTTCGCGCCAGGTTGAAGCGGCCCCGCCCACCGTCCCGGCGGATGCCCAAGAGGCGGAGCACGCCCAGTTGGCCCCGCCGCCTGCCTTGCCAGCCCCCGCGGTGACTGAACCCGTGTCGCCCGACGCCGTGTCGCCGAGAGCTGACGCGCCCGAGCCGGCGCTGGCAAACGCCGAACAACCTGAAGCGAGCCAGGCGGACGCCGCACCGCCCGAGGCCCCCGACGCCTCCGCCGGGACCGCCAGCGCCCTGCCCGCGTCCGACGGCCCATTGCCCGCCGCCGAAAGCGTGCCGAGCCAAACCGCCGCTGAACCCGTTCCGACGGTTGAAGCCGCCGCGCCGTCGCAAGACGCCCCGGCCGGGCGAGCCGACCCGCCGACGCAGCCTGTTCCGGCCCTCGAAGCCGCCGTCCCGCCGGAGCCTGCCCCAGCGCCGCAGGCCGTGCCAGCGCCGCAGGCCGGGTGCACGTCCGAGGCGGCAACGGCGCCCGATGCTGGCACCGCGGCATCGAGCGCCGCTGTCAACCCAGCCCCAGCGCCGGACGCCTCGGCGAAAACCCTGGCTCCGGGATTGGTCGCCGCGCTGCTGCGCCGCGGCGACGAGGCGCTCGCCCGCGGCGACGTGTCCGCGGCGCGTCAGTTCTACG
>CAXTUQ010000579.1:0-4024 GCA_964247405.1 uncultured Acetobacteraceae bacterium | reverse complement strand
CGTCGGGTGGGTGCGGCGCTTGACGCCCCATGCCCACGCGATCACCGCCGAGACGCTGGCTCCGCTGGCACCCGAGGAGCGGCAGGCGTTCGTTTCGCTGCTGCTGCGCCTGCGTTAGCGGCGCTCGCTGTGCTGCGCTGACGCACCATGGCGTGTTCCGCCATCATGGAACGGCTGTTGCGGACGAGCGTTAGTGCGGTCCGATCAACCCGCGTGGACCGCGCAGTCCCAGGCCCTCCACGCTCCTGGCGATGACGTGACCAGCGGCCAGGGTTGCAATCCGTGGTCGTTGGGACAAGCTCCGCCAGGCCCGATGTTAAAAGGTCTTACAACGCTGGCGGTCGGCGCGCTGGCGGCCACTGGCTTTGCCGCGCCGAGGACAAGGCGCTGAACAACGACGTTTTGGCTTGGATTTTTCACAGGAGGTTTTGCATGAAGACACTCACCTTTATTCTCACTGGGGTTCTCGCGGGCGGCCTGCTGGCGACGGCAGCATCGGCGCAGACCGCGCCCACGTCGCCGTCCCAGCCGAACCCTCCGGCCGTGACCGCGGCGCCGGATGGCACGCCCGGCAACGCGCCCGGCACCGCCGTCGGTCGCGCCACGGACCGCACGCTCGGGACCAACACGACCGGCACGAACCCTGACGGCAGCAACGCGGGCCAGAACGCGGCGGCCGGCGACCAAAACCAGGCCGTCGCGACCACGGGGGCAAACGCGACTCAGCCGGCGAAGGGCGCCAACTCCTTCACCGACGGCGAGGCGCGGCGCCGCATCGAGAGCAGCGGCTACGCCGCCGTGGCCGACCTCAAGAAGGACGACGACGGCATCTGGCGCGGCAGCGCCACCAAGGACGGCGCCAAGGTCGGCGTCTGGCTCGACTACAAGGGCAACATCGGCCAGCAGTGACGCGCGCCGCCCTTCCACTCCGCCCTTAACCCATAGGAACTCCACCATGCGAATGATCGCACACAGCTACGACACCTACGACCACGCCGTCCGCGTCGTGCACGCGCTTGAGGCGGCGGGCGTGCCGCATGACGACATCAGCCTGATGTCGGGCGACAAGGACCGCACGGTGGCGACGGACATCGCCGGCGACACCGCCGCCGACACGGCCACGGCGACCGGCACCGGCACGGGCGCCACCATCGGCACGGTGCTGGGCGGCGGCGCGGGGCTGCTTGCCGGGCTGGGTTCGCTGGCCATTCCAGGCGTGGGGCCGGTCGTTGCGGCCGGCTGGCTCATTGCCACGCTGACCGGGGCGGGCGTGGGTGCTGCGGCAGGCGGCCTGCTCGGCTCGCTCACTGGCGCCGGGGTGGAGGAGGCGGAGGCCAAGGGCTATGCGGAGCATGTCGGCCGCGGCGGCACCTTGGTGACGGTCCGCGCCACCGATCAGGACGCGATGCAGGTCGAGTACATCCTGGAGCACGGCGAGGCGCAGGCCTCGACGGCGACGGCTGCTCCCGCGATGGCCGCGCCTGCCGCAACCGCAGGCACGGCGGCCCCGGCCACCGCGCCGATGGCGACGGGCGACACGATTCAGGTGCTTAAGGAAGACCTGGTGGTCGGCAAGCGCGAGGTCGAGGGCGGCGCCGTGCGGGTCACGTCGCACGTGGTCGAAACCCCGGTCGAGGAGAAGGTGGCGCTGCATGAGGAGCGGGTGAGCGTCGTCCGCCGTCCGATCAACCGTCCGCTCACGGGCGCTGCGGCGGATGCGTTCCGCGAGCGCACCGTATCCGCAACGGCCACATCCGAGGAGGCCGTGGTGGGCAAGGAGGCCCGGGTCGTCGAGGAGATCGGCCTCCGCAAGGAAGCGTCCGACCGTACCGAGACCGTGCGCGACACCGTGCGCGAAACCAAGGTCGATGTCGAGCAGGTGCCCGGCTCGGTGGGCGCGACGCAGACGGCCGGGACCGCGGGGGCGTCCGGGACCGCGGGAGCGTCCGGGACCGCGGGGCAGCCGAGCGCGCTGCGCGACAACGCCGCGACCCGTGCGGTGGACAGCACGCTGGGCACCAACGTCAGCGGCGAGAACCCGGGCCGCAAGGTCTGAATATCGCTGGATTGCTGCCAGGCAGGGGGGCAGGCAACCTGCCTCCCCTGCCTCCGTTCGTGCGGCGCTGGATGGACGGGACGGCCCGCGCGTGGCTTGACGCGCCGGGCAGCCCGCCCGTCGATTTCACCCAGCCGCCTGGCGAGGAGGCCCTCGTCGGACCGGACTCGATATCGTGGCGCGTCTTCAAGAACCCGCTCGCCCTGTTTGTCGGCGGGGTCGCGGCGGTCATCCTGGAACTGGCCGAACCCCGGGTGCGGACGGGGGTTTGGGAGCATTCATCCTTCCGCAGCGACCCGGTGCGCCGCCTGCAGCGCACCGGCCTTGCGGCCATGGTTACGGTGTATGGCGCGCGCAGCGTGGCGGAGCGGATGATCGCGGGCATCGTGCATCGGCACGGCACGGTCGTCGGCACGGTGCCGGGCGGCCAAGCCTACCACGCCCGCGACCCTGCCCTGCTGGCCTGGGTGCACGCCACCGCCGCTTGGGGGTTTGCCGAGGCTTATCACCGCTACGCCCGCCCGCTCGGCTGCGAGGACTTCGACCGATTCTATGCGGAGGGCGTGCCGGCCGCGCGGCTTTACGGTGCGCTGGATGCTCCGGCGTCCGGCGCCGGGCTGCGCGCCCTGTTCGCCGCCATGCGCGAACGGCTGGAACCTTCGCCCATCATCTTCGAGTTCCTGGACATCATGCGCGCTGTCCCGGTCCTTCCCGCGCCGCTGCGCCCGGCGCAGCGGGTGCTGATCCGCGCGGCCGTGGAGATCGTGCCGGGATGGGTGCGCGAACGGCTCGGGCTGAGGGCCGCGCATGGGCTTCGCGGGTGGGAGCCGCTGGTGCGGCGGTTGGGCGCCTTGTCCGACCGGGTCGTGCTGCCCCCGGCGGCGCAGTCCTGCCTGCGGCTCGGGCTGCCGGCGGACTTCCTTTACCGCGCCTGACGCAGACGGCGCTCAGCGGCGGATCACGATGGCGGGCCGCCGTTGCTCCCAGCCGAGGCGTTCCAGTTCCGGCGCCTCGTCCTCCGCTTGAGGATAGCCCAGGCAGAAATAGCCGACAAAGGTCCAGCCCGGCGGCACGTCCAGCGCCGCGGCGACTGTGGCGGGGTCGAGGATCGACACCCAGCCCAGGCCCAAGCCGAGCGCGCGGGCGGCGAGCCAGAGCGTGTGGACGGCCATGACTGCCGAGTAGGCCGTGGTTTCCGGCATCGTGGCACGCCCCAGGCCGCGCCCCTGCCCCGGATGGGGCTCGGCGAAGACGGCGAACTGGCAGGGCGCCTCGTCCAGGCCGGCCAGCTTGAGGTGGGCGTAGGCGGCGGCACGGTCGGCAGCCTGGGCGGCAAGGGTTTGGGCAGCCAGGGCTTGGGCGTTGCACGCCTCGAAGCTGGCCCGCACGGCGGCCCGGCGCGCGGGGTCATCCACCGTGACCAGCCGCCAAGGCTCGCTGAGGCCCACCGACGGCGCGAGGCCCACAACATCCAGCAGCCGGTCCAGCAAGCTTGCCGGCACAGGTTCCGCACGGAAGCGGCGGACGTCGCGCCGCCACCGGAACAGCTCCATCAGTTGCGCGCGGAACGCGTCGTCGAACACCGGCCCGGTCGCGTGCAGCCCCACCATGCCGGGGGTTCTACGACACTCTGCGGCGCAGGCGAACAGCGGCGCCCGGGCCGCCGCCCGTCGGTTCTGGTCAGGATGGTGGAAATCACGTTCCCAGCCCGGTGCGGTTCAGGCGATTCTCGTCACCCTGCCGTGCATTCCGCCGCTCACGAAATACAAACGAATCCTCTGCTTGAACAAAGGGATACTCAAGCGTTGAATAGAAGCGCCAGTATTTCTGACACAACGTTACAGTAAATTATTGATTTTTGCACACTTAATGTTGAACGAACTAACCAGATTATCGGTGCTTTGTAGAACCAACCTACATACCACTTCCATCGTACGTCAACGTGTGCAACAAGGCGACGCTCCATGT
>CAXTUQ010000578.1:0-4044 GCA_964247405.1 uncultured Acetobacteraceae bacterium | reverse complement strand
CCGTTGTCCAGGATGACGCCGGCCTTTGCGGTCGCGAACTGCACGTCAGCCCATTCCGCGTTGTTCAGCGACCAGATGCCGAGCCGGTCGCCGCGTTCCAGCCCCAGCGCCAGCAGCCCGGCGGCGAAGGCCTCCGCCCGCTGCACCAGCTCGGCATAGGCCCAATGCACGCCTTGGCTGCGCACGACCAGCGCCGGGCTGTCCGGGACGCGGGCCGCGGTGCGGTCCAGGTTCTGGCCCAACGTCTCGCCGAGCAGAGGCACGTCCCGCGCGCCGTGCACGTAGCTGATGCCTGTGGTCATGCGGCGCTCCTGGCCTATATTCGGATGGAACACAAAAGGAATCCCCTCGTGTCCGCAAGCCTGCCCAACCGCCTGCCGGGGCTGAATTTCGACCTGGGCGAGGTCGCCGACATGCTGCGCGGCTCTGTCGAGACGTTTGCCGCAGATGAGATTGCGCCCCGCGCCGCGGAGATCGACCGCAGCAACGACTTTCCGGCTGACCTGTGGCGCAAGATGGGCGACCTCGGCGTGCTCGGCATCACCGTGGAGGACGAGTACGGCGGCGCCGGGATGGGCTACCTGGAGCATTGCGTGGCGATGGAGGAGATCAGCCGCGCCAGCGCCTCCGTGGGCCTGAGCTACGGCGCGCACAGCAACCTGTGCGTGAACCAAATCCGCAAGAACGGCAGCGAGGCGCAGAAGCGGCGCTACCTGCCCGGCCTGATCAGCGGGGCGCAGGTGGGCGCGCTGGCGATGAGCGAGCCGGGCGCCGGATCGGACGTGGTGTCCATGCGGCTGCGGGCGGACAAGCGGGGCGACCGCTTTGTCCTGAATGGCACCAAGATGTGGATCACCAACGGGCCGGAGGCGGACGTGCTGGTGGTCTATGCCAAGACCGATCCCGCCGCCGGGCCGCGCGGCATCACCGCGTTCCTGATCGAGAAGGGGATGCCGGGGTTCGCTTGCGCGCAAAAGCTCGACAAGCTCGGGATGCGCGGCAGCAACACCGGGGAACTGGTGTTCCAGGACTGTGAGGTGCCGGAGGAGCAGGTGATGGGCGGTGTGGGCCGGGGCGTCAACGTGCTGATGTCCGGCCTCGATTACGAGCGCGCGGTGCTGGCGGCGGGTCCGCTCGGCATCATGCAGGCCTGCATGGACGTGGTGCTGCCGTATATCCACGAGCGCAAGCAGTTCGGCCAGGCCATCGGTGAGTTCCAGCTCATGCAAGGCAAGATCGCCGACATGTATACGACGCTGAACGCAGCCAAGGCTTACGTCTATGCCGTCGCCAAGGCCTGCGACCGGGGGGAAACGGCGCGCAAGGATGCGGCCGGCGCCATCCTGTATGCGGCGGAGCGCGCGACCTGGATGGCGCTGGAGGCGATCCAGGTGCTGGGCGGCAACGGCTACATCAACGACTACCCGACCGGGCGGCTGCTGCGGGATGCCAAGCTGTATGAGATCGGCGCGGGGACGAGCGAGATCCGGCGGATGCTGATCGGGCGGGAACTGTTTCGAGAGAGCGCTTAGTTCATCGCCCGCATCGGGCGCCTAATTGACTGTCCGCGCCGCCGCCACCGCCTGCTGCAAGTCGCCCAGCTCGATCAGCCCAGCAAACAGCTTCTTGCCGACGATCAGCGCCGGCGTCCCCTGCAGCCCGATCTGCTGGGCAAGCGCGATGTTGGCATCGAGCCGCGCCTTGATCGCCGGGTCATCCATGTCGCGCAGCAGCCGCCCGCCGTCGAGGCCCAGGCGTTCGGCCGTGGCGCGCAGCGTGTCCCGCGTGGGCGGGGCGGAGTCGTGCATCACCGCGTCCTGCAGCTTGAAGTAGCCGCCCTGGCGCTGCGCGGCCAGCAGCGCGCGGCCTTCCAATTGGCTGGCCGGACCCAGGATCGGCAAATCCTTGAACACGATCCGTACGTTCGGGTCGGCTTGCAGCAGGGCGGCATGGGTGGGCAACATGCGGCGGCAGTACGGGCAGCGCGTGTCGTAGAACTCGACAACCGTGACGTTGGCCAGCGGGTTGCCCAGCACCGGGTCAGCCGGGTCCACGAGGCTGCCGGCAAGCTTTGCCAAAGTGTTCTGCGTGGCGGTTTCCTCGCGCCGGGCATCGTCCGCCTGCAACGCCAGCAGCGCCTCCCGCAGAATCGACGGATCGGTGCGGAGCGCCTCGCGCAGCACGCTGACGACCTCGGACCGTTGGGCGGGGGTCAGGCTTTGGCCGGCGGCCGGGGTGGCCAGCAGCAGCGCGAGGACGGCGGAGAAGGCTGGGCGCATCCAGTTGATCCTTGAAGAGGGCGGCACCGCCCGTTTGGCATGGCCGCCCTGGCATAGCACTGGTTGCCGGTCCGGGCGAAGGCGGCTATGGCACGGCGCTCAGAATGCGAAAGGATTGCCCGTTGGGACACCGCAGGATCGAGGCCGCGGCACCCGGGTGCGCCAAGACCGGCGCGCGCCGCAAAGGGGTGCGGCGCCGTGCGGCGGTCCTGCTGGCGTCGGCGCTGGCAATGCCGGGGTGCTCGACCCTTGGCTCGCTCCGGCAGACGTTCCTGGGAGGCCAGTCGGCGTCGAATGGGTCGCAACGGCTGACTGGCTTCATCGGCAGCGCCGTCGCGGACGAGCCACGGGCGGCGCTGGCGGCGCGGGAGGTCCTGGCGCTCGGCGGCACGGCGGCCGACGCGGCGGTGGCGCTGGGGTTCACCCTGGCCGTCACCTTGCCGTCCCGCGCCGGGCTGGGCAGCGGCGGCGCTTGCCTCGCCTACGATCCGAACGCCAATGGACCCGGCCAGGGCAGTCCCGAAGCCATCCTGTTCACCCCGGCGGCCCCGAGCGCGATTCCGCCCAACACCGATCGCCCGGCGGCAGTGCCGATGCTGGCCCGCGGCCTGTTCGCCTTGCACGCCCGTTACGGCAAGCAGTCCTTCGAAAGCCTGGTCGCCCCGGCCGAGCAGCTTGCCCGGTTCGGCGTGCCGGTTTCCCGCGCGCTGCTGCGCGACCTGGAACTGGTAGCCGGGCCGTTGACGGCGGACCCGAATGCGCGCGCCGTGTTCGCGCCGGGCGGCGCTGTCTTGGAGCAGGGCGGGGCGCTGCTGCAGAACGACCTGGGCGGCACTCTGGCGCAACTCCGCACCACGGGCGTGGGCGATCTGTATCAGGGCGCGCTGGCTCGCCGGCTGGAAGAGGCATCCCGCGTCGCAGGCGGCGGGCTTGCCCTGGCCGATCTACGGGCCGCGCTGCCGCGTACCGCGGCGGCGCTCGTGTTGCAGGCGGGCCGGGACAGCGCGGCGTTCCTGCCGCCGCCGGCCGATGGCGGCCTGGGCGCTGCGGCGGCGTTCCAGGCTTTGCAGGCCAACCCGGGCGACCTCGCCGGGGCGCAGGCCCGGGCGTTCGGCGCCGTCGCCCAATGGCGGCAGGCCGGCGGCGATCCGCAGGGGGTGCTGGCCACCGCGCCGGCGAGTGGGTCCTTGCCGTCTTTGCCGGCCTCCACGGGGTTCGCCGTGCTCGACCGCAACGGCAACAGCGTTGCCTGCGCCGTCACGATGAACAACCTGTTCGGCACCGGACGGATCGCGCCGGGCACGGGTATCCTGCTTGCGGCGTCGCCACGGGCGGCCACGCCGCCTTTGCTTTCGGCGGTGATCGCCTGGAACGCCAACGTGCGCGGCTTTCGCGCCGCCGTGACCGGATCTGGCCAGCAGGGCGCGGCTTTGGCGGTCGCTGTGGGCCTGACGAATGCCTTGCGGGGCAATGCCGCCATGCCCACCCCGGTGCCGGAGCCTGGCCGCGCCAACGCCATCGCCTGCGCACGCTATTTGCCCGGCGAGGAAGCGTCCTGCGATGCGGCGGTCGATCCGCGCAGCATCGGCCTCGCGGTCGGGAGCAACTGACGTGGCGTTGAAGATCGGCCGGGGCGCGCACGCGCCGGGCTTCCTGGTGATGGACGTGATCGCCGCGGCCAATGCCCGGCAGGCAGCCCTGGCGCCGTCCGACCCGCGCGTGATCCGCATGGAGGTCGGCCAGCCCGGCACCGGGGCGCCCGCCG
>CAXTUQ010000577.1:0-4049 GCA_964247405.1 uncultured Acetobacteraceae bacterium | reverse complement strand
CCGCCTATCTCCATGGCCACCAAGTCCTGCCCCGGCGCCGCCCCAGCGGCGGCCATGCCATAAGGCCCACCCATGTTCGCCACCCTCGCCCGCGCCGTGTTCGGCTCCGCCAACGACCGGTCCCTCAAGGCCTATCAGCGCCGGGTGCCCGACATCAATGCGTTCGAGCCCGCCATGGCGGCGCTGACGGACGAGCAGTTGCGCGGCAAGACCGCCGAGTTCCGTGAGCGCCTCGCGGGCGGCAGCGCGCTTGACGACCTGCTCCCCGAGGCCTTCGCCGTCGTGCGCGAGGCGGCCCGCCGCGTGCTCGGCCTGCGCCACTTCGACGTGCAACTTGTCGGCGGCATGGTGCTGCACGACGGCAAGATCGCCGAGATGAAGACCGGCGAGGGCAAGACGCTGGTGGCGACGCTGCCGGTCTATCTCAACGCGCTGGCGGGCAAGGGCGTCCACGTCGTCACCGTGAACGACTACCTGGCGAAGCGCGACAGCGAATGGATGGGCCGGGTCTACGGCTTCCTGGGGCTGACCACGGGCGTGATCGTGCACGGGCTGACGGACGACGAGCGCCGGACCGCCTACGCCGCCGACATCACCTACGGCACCAACAACGAGTTCGGCTTCGACTACCTGCGCGACAACATGAAGTACCGCCTGGACGACATGGCGCAGCGCGACTTCGCCTACGCCATCGTGGACGAGGTGGACAGCATCCTGATCGACGAGGCGCGCACCCCGCTGATCATCTCCGGCCCGGCGGAGGACAGCAGCGACCTGTACCGCACCGTCAACCTGGTCGTGCGCGAGCTGGTCAAGGATGCTTCCACTTACGAAAAGGACGAGAAGTTCAAGACCGTCACCATGACCGAGGACGGGTCGGAGCGCGTGGAGCAGATGCTGCGCGACGCCGGGATCATCACCGAGGGCAACCTGTACGACATCTTCAACGTGTCGGTCATCCACCACGTCCAGCAGAGCCTGCGCGCCAACACGCTGTTCGCACGCGACGTGGACTACATCGTGCGCGACGACAAGGTGGTGCTGATCGACGAGTTCACCGGGCGCATGATGGAGGGCCGCCGGTATTCCGAGGGCCTGCACCAGGCGCTGGAAGCCAAGGAGGGCGTGACCGTCCAGCCGGAGAACCAGACGCTCGCCAGCATCACCTTCCAGAACTACTTCCGGCTGTATCCGAAGCTTGCCGGCATGACCGGCACGGCGATGACGGAGGCGGACGAGTTCGCCGAGATCTACAAGCTCGAAGTGCTCGAAATCCCCACCAACGTGCCGGTGAGCCGCAAGGACGCCGACGACGAGGTGTACCGTTCGGCGGACGAGAAGTACGAGGCGGTCGCCACGCTGATCGAGGAGGCGAGGGGCCGCGGCCAACCGGTGCTGGTCGGCACCACGAGCATCGAGAAGAGCGAGATCATCAGCGAGCTTCTGGGCCGCAAGAAGGTGCCGCACGCCGTGCTGAACGCGCGTTTCCACGAGCAGGAGGCGACCATCGTCGCCCAGGCCGGGGCGCCCGGCGCCATCACCATCGCGACCAACATGGCCGGGCGCGGCACCGACATCAAGCTCGGCGGCAACGCCGAGATGCGCCTGAGCCTGGAGGCCGGCGACGCCGATCCGGATGCGCACCCGGCGCTTGAAGACAGGATTCGCCAGGAGGTCGCGGCCAACCACGAGGCGGTGAAGGCGTCCGGCGGCCTCCTGGTGATCGGCACGGAGCGGCACGAGAGCCGGCGCATCGACAACCAGTTGCGCGGACGCTCCGGCCGTCAAGGCGACCCGGGGGCCAGCCGGTTCTTCCTGAGCCTTGAGGACGACCTGATGCGGATTTTCGGGTCCGACCGCATGGGCGGGATGCTGCAGAAGCTCGGCCTCAAGCCCGGCGAGGCCATCGTGCACCCCTGGATCAACAAGGCTTTGGAGAAGGCGCAGAAGAAGGTCGAGGCGCGCAACTTCGACACCCGCAAGAACGTGCTGAAATACGACGACGTGATGAACAACCAGCGGCGCGAGGTGTATGCGCAGCGCCGCGAGTTCATGCGCGCCGACGACGTGTCGGACACCGTGCAGGAGATGCGGGCGGAGGTCGTCGCCAACCTCGTCGCCCGGCGCATCCCCGAGAAGGCCTATGCCGAGCAGTGGGAAACCGACGCGCTGGCCGATGACCTGCGCCGCCTCCTGGGCCTCGACCTGCCGGTGGCCGAGTGGGCGCGGGAGGAGGGCATCGACGAAACCGGCATCCGCGAGCGGATCGAGGCGGCATCGGACGCGCACATGGCGGCGAAGAACGCGAATCTCGGCCCGGATCTGATGCGCTACGTCGAGAAGAGCCTGCTGTTGCAAACGCTTGATGCCGTGTGGAAGGAGCACCTGCTGGCGCTCGACCACCTGCGCCAGGGCATCGGGCTGCGCGCCTACGGCCAGCGTGACCCGCTGAACGAGTACAAGAGCGAGGCGTTCGGCCTGTTCAACGCCATGCTGGACGAGCTGAAGGAGCGGGTGACGGCCATGCTCGCCCGGGTGGAGATAGGGCCGGAGGCGCCGCCCGAGCCGGCGTTCCAGCCGGTGCCGCAGCAATCCCTGCAATACTCAGACCCGGCTGCCAGCGCCCCCTACGCCGGAGGCGACGTGCTGGAAGCGGAGCGCCCACGCATGGCGCTCAGCGGCACCCAAGCCGTGGCGGCCGTTGACCCGGCCGATCCGGCCACCTGGCGCGACACGCCGCGCAACGCGCCGTGCCCGTGCGGGTCGGGCAAGAAGTACAAGCACTGCCACGGCCGCATCACGTAGCGGGCGGCGCCGAGTTCATTCCCCCGACAATTCGCGCCGCCGCTTCTCCAGTTCCTCGCTGTAGCGGCGCAGCGCGTATTGCTCGGTCAGCACGCCGATCACCCGCATGTTCTCGGCGCTGTCCACCACGGCCAGCTCGTCGCTTTCCGCGGTTTCGAAAATCTGCACCGCTTCCTTGATCGTCATCTGCGGCAGCAGCACGGTCTTGCGGTGGTGCACCACGTCCGACAGCTTCGTCGCGGTTTCCGGCGCGGCGTGGCCCTCGGAGGTCGCAAGGATGCCGGCATAGCGGTCCGCCGCATCCACCGCGACGACGCGGGCGACCGAGCCGATCACGAACTCCCGCCGGAACGCCGCCAAGGTCATGTCGATCGGGACCCGGCGGTACTCGCGCCGCATCATCCGCCCGACCGTCAGGTTGCGCATCCAGCCGATATCGACGGCGCTGCGGATCGCCTCGCCCCGTAGGTGGAAGCGCCAGGTCGCGAAGCTGTAGCCGAAGGTGCGGCGCACCGTGATGGTGGACACGACGCTCGCGGCCAGGACGGCGATGGTCATGGGCAGCGACCCCGTGCTTTCCAGCGCCAGGAACGCCATGGTCAGCGGGCCGCCGACCACCGCCACCGCGAGCGCGCTCATGCCCACCAGCGCGCAGATCACCGCCGGCAGCGCCTGCACGGCCGTCACCAAGGCCAGCACGCCGGCGAACAGCTTGCCCACCAGCGCCCCCAGGAACAAGGACGCGAAGAACAGCCCGCCGCGGAACCCGGAGCCGATGCTGATGGCCGACGCCACCGCCTTGAGCACGATCAGCAGCCCGATCTGCTGCAGGCTGTACGGCGCGTCGAGCGCGACCCGCAGCGCCGAGTGGCCGGAGGACAGCACCGACGGGGACAGCAGCGCCATGCCGCCCACCGCGAGGCCGCCCAGCACCGGGCGCGTCCAGCCCGGCATGCGGCTGCGGCGGAACAGCGCCTCGACCAGCGTGACGCCGCGCATCAGGGCGATCCCGCCCAACGCGCACAGCATGCCGAGCGCCAGGATCGGCACGTAGTCCACCGTCTCGATCGCCGTCGGCACGCGGATGTCGAAGCCCAGGCCGCTGCCGACCAGGACATGCATAACCGACACCGCGCAGATCGCCGACATCACCACGGGCGCCAGCGTGGTGAGCGAATAGGTGCCGATCACCAGCTCGAACGCATAGAACGCGCCGGCCAAGGGCGCGTTCTATGCGTTCGAGC
>CAXTUQ010000576.1:0-4060 GCA_964247405.1 uncultured Acetobacteraceae bacterium | reverse complement strand
CTGTGCGAGTTCCGTGGCCGCCTGCTCCAGCATGGGGCAACGGAGCGGCTGCTGGGCCGCCTGCTGGACGCGGCGCGCGAAGGCGGGCTGCTCAAGGCCCGCGGTCACCAGCGCACGGACAGCACGCACGTGCTTGCTGCCGTGCGCACCCTGAACCGCCTGGAGCTGGTGGGCGAAACGCTGCGGGCGGCGCTGAACGCCGTTGCCGTGGCTGCGCCTGACTGGCTGCGTGCTGTCGCGCCTGCGGGCTGGCACGACCGCTACGACCGCCGGGTCGAGGACATGCGCCTGCCCGAGGCTGGTTCCAAGCGCGACGCCTACGCCGCCCAGGTCGGGACGGACGGCTTTGCCCTGCTGGACGCCTTGGATCGCGCGGACGCCCCGGCGGACGCGGCAGCGTTGCCGGAGGTGGCCGTGCTGCGCCGCGTGTGGGCGCGGCACTTCGAGCGCGACAAGGCGGAGGACGATGGCGGCAGTGCTGGCGAACAGACTGGCGAGCCGGCCGGCAGCCGCGTGCGGATGCGCCCGATGCAGGGCCGCGGCCCAGGCGACCGGGTGGAGTCACCTTATGAGACCGAGGCCCGGTTCCGGTCCAAGCACGCCATGCACTAAACGGGCTACATGGTCCACTTCACCGAAACCTGCGACGAGGACAGCCCGCGCCTGGTGGTCCACGCCGACACGACGGCGGCCAACATGCACGAGGCCGAGCGCACGGGGGCGATCCACGACGCGCTCGCGGCCAAGGGCCTGGCCCCGTTCGAGCACCTGGTGGACTCTGCCTACGTCAGCGCTGTCCACCTTGTCGCTGCCCGCATCCAGCACGGGATAGACCTGGTCGGCCCTGGACGTCCCAACGTGAGCTGGCAAAGCCGCAGCGGCGGCGACGCGTTCACCTTGGCCGATTTCACGGTGGACTGGGACCGCAAGGCCGTCCGCTGCCCCGAGGGCAAGGAGAGTGGCCTGTGGACAAGCAACACCAAGCACCGGGGACCAGGCAGCATCATCCACGTGCAGTTCCGCGCCGCCGATTGCCGGGCCTGTCCGTCCCGCGCCCGCTGCACCCGGGCGCGCTCGAAGTACCAGGGCCGGGTCCTGGCAGTGATGCCGCAACCCGAGCACGAAGCCCTTGCCGCCGCCAGGGCGCGCGAGGGCACGGCCGGAGGCAAGCGCCTGTATGCCCAGCGCAACGGCGTCGAAGGCACCCTGTCGCAAGCCGTTCGCGTCTTTGGCATGCGACAGGCGCGCTACCGCGGCCTGCCGAAGACGGGCTTGCAAGGCGTCGCCACCGCCGCGGCCCTCAACCTGGACCGGATCGCAGCCTGGTTCGCCGGACGCCCGCTCGCGCCGACACGCACCTCACGTTTTGCCGCACTTGCCGCCTAGCAGGTGACTTCGCCAACAGATCACCCGCGCGCGGGGCGCGCACCATCATGGCGAGGAAATGGGGCGCTTGAGTTCTATTTCCGGTGACGCTCTGGCCCTATTTCCTCAGCAGGGTCCGACCCCCACACCAAACGCAACACCCGGGCTTGGTTAAACGGAGCTTCCCACGTCGGACCTCAGACAAAGGTTCCGAAGTGACGGCGCATGATAAGGGTGCTGGGTCGGCGCCCAGAGAGAGCGCCTTTGCTCGGCCGGCGTCGGTGGCCGGCGTCAGCCGTCATGCTTCGCCCCCCATGCGACGATCGTCAGCGTGCCATCCGGCAAGGGCCGCTGCAGCGCCAGCGCCTTCTGCGCCGGCGCCGTCAGCCAGGTGTCGTATTCTTCCGCCGTGGTGAGCAGCACCGGCATCGCTTTGAGATGGATCGGCGCCACCACGGCGTTCGGCTTCGTGGTCAGGAAGGCGAACCCACCGCTCGGCAGCCGGACGCTTAGCGGAGCATGGTAAGTTGGTTTCCGGTGACGACGACGCGGTAGGTGCCTTTCCTGCTCGGGCAGCAGTGCGGGTCGGACGGTGCGAACTCCAACGTATTGGCGACAATGACGCCGTTGCGAATGGCAACGGCGCTCACCTCCCCCAAGGGCAGCCGGTTCTCGAACGCCCCGACGCGCCCCCCGCCTGCATCGTAGAGGACGGCCAGCGGCGTGCCGTGGTTGTTGCCTCCCCCGCCGCAGCCCTCGATGCCGTAGCGGACCACAGTGACTTCCCGGTCGCTGCCCCGCACCCGGCCGACCACCCCGGGAAAGGTGGATATCAGGGTGCATCCCTGGTTGGACGCCTCAAGGTACGACGACACTTGCTGCGGGGTCAGAGCACGAGCCTGGGTACCGGTCCCAAGGGCAAGGACAGATAGACTGGCGATGATGACGGGCCGCCTCAGCATGGGTGTCCTCCACGATGGCTTGGAGGCGCGTCATAGCCCGACCTGGCCGCCTTTGCCGGACACAAGGCAGCGATGCTCCAGCTCCGTCCAGGTCGGATGACTGCCCATCGCGGTTCCCCTGAACCGTCCGGGCAGGCCTGATGTTCCCGTTCGCGCCGAGTGTGCCGACCGTGGCCGAGCCTAAGGCCCAGGCCGGAACCTTTCGGGGAACAGCATGAACGAACGCATCGAAGCATTGCCGGGCGCGACATTGCCGGCCATCACCTTGTGGCAGCCCTGGGCGACGCTGGTCTCAGAGGGCCTCAAGCCGTTCGAGTTTCGCCGCTGGCCAGCTCCGCGCCGGCTTTGGGGCAAGCGGGTGGCCATCCATGCCGGCGCCCGACCTGTCCAGCGTGGCGAGCTGCAGGAGCTGCTGCTGCGCCTGCAAGGGGGCGAGGCTCGGGAAACCGGGCTGATCCCGGAACCCGCGATCGAGGTGCTTGAACGTGCCTTGTCCTCTCCCGGAACGCTGCCGCGTGCTTCGATTCTCTCCCTGGCCACGTTGGGCGAGCCGATCCAGGATCAGGCTTTGGCAGCGAGGCTCGGCTTGCCAAGCGTGAACGACAGCGACCGGACCCAGCACAGCAGTTGGGGCTGGCCGCTGACCGCGATCGAGCAGCTGGAGCCGTTCGTGCCTGCGCGGGGGCGCAGGGATGGTGGACATGGCGGAGGGCCATGCCGTGAACGGAACCGCAGGGCCTTGATCCCGTGTGCCCGCACATGGCCCGTCCGCGACATCGGCCCGGATGCCCCGTTCGCGCCAGGCAAGGCCATGGTTGCTGCAGGCGTCGTTGCCGAACGGAGGACACCATGGCACAGCAGCACAAGGCCGATCACGGATCGGCGGACCCCGAACCGCTCGACGGAGTGGCGCCGAGGGAGCCGGGAGGCGGCGCGACCTCCACCGTCATCTCGGAAGGCGAGTGGCTGGCGGTCTCGACCGAGGGCTTCTCGGAGCAGCAGCGCGGCCGTCCGCTGGCGCACCTGGTCAAGGAACTGGTGCAGAACGCGCTGGACAGCGTGGGCAGCGCCGGACGGATCGACCTGGAGTTCAGGGCCAAGGGGCCGCGCACGGCCTTCGTCCGCTGCGCCGACGACGGCCCCGGCGCCGAGGACCTGACCCGGCTCAACATCGTGTTCGTGACCGGCAAGAAGGACGGCGTGACGCAGCGCGGGCGCATGGGTCGGGGCTTTAAGGAGACGCTCTCGATCGCGGCCTGCGCCCGGGTTCGCTCGCGCGACCAGGAGCTGCAGTTCACGGCCGGGGACAGCGGCGCGCGGCGCGTGGTGCACCGGCAAGGCCTGGACTGGCACGACGGCTTCGAGGCCGTCATGGAGGTCGAGCACGACGACGCGGGGCACGACCAGGCGGAGCACGACCTGGTCGGCTACTTCCAATCCTTTCTGCTGCCCGCCGGCGTGACGCTCGCGGTGAACGGCCTCCCTGTTCCCGTGCGCCCCGTGCACCGCGAGGTGGAGACTAGGCTGACCACCGAGCGTTTCGCCCATGGCCGCTGGGAGAAGCCCGTCCTGGCGACGCGGGTCCGCCTGGTCCCGGTGCGCGAGGGCGAGGCGCCGCTGATCTACGAGATGGGCATCCCGGTCTGCGACGCGGAATGGAGCGAGCCCTACCACTGCGACGTCCAGCAGCGGTGCCCGATGAACCCCAACCGGGATGCGGTGATGTCGGGCTA
>CAXTUQ010000575.1:0-4065 GCA_964247405.1 uncultured Acetobacteraceae bacterium | reverse complement strand
ATCCACCCCGTGCCAAACCCCTTCCAACTTCGCCAGCAGTATCGAGGAGGTGGACCCTTTGTGGCCGCATCGCCTCGGGCAACGCACGCAAGGCCCGGTCCGCGTTGCGCAGCAACGACGTGGGTCGGACGCCGGGGTGCGCCTGGACGAACGCTACCAGGGAGGTCTCGTCCCGGTTGACGACGACCGCCACGACGGCGTCTCGGACCTCCGCCACTGACTGCAGGACGGCCTCCACCTCGGTCGTGTCGACCCGCTGTCCCCTTTCTTGACCTGGCGGTCCCTTCGCCCGGCATGTGCGTAAAGGCCGTCGGGTCGCCGCCAAACAAAGTCGCCCGTCGTGTTGATGCGTGCGCCGGGCCTGTCGGGATCGGCACGGAACGGACCCGGCACGCAGGCGCCGCCCTCCCAAAGGCCGAGCGCCACGAAACGGCTGCGGATCACCAGTTCACCGACCTCACCGTCGCGCACCGGCTCGCCGGCCTCGCCGACGACCTCGACTGGCATGCCGGGAAGTTCGTAGCCGAGCGGCACCGCGGCGCCCTCGGCCGGGAAGTCCCCCGGGACGAACCACTGCATGCCGGGCGACTCCGTTGAGCTGAACCCGATCTGGATACAGCACGTCGGCGGAAGGCCTCGCGCAGGAGTGCGACGTCGCGCCAGAGCACGGTGTCCCCGCCGAGCCGCACAATGCGCAGGCTCGCGAAATCCTCGGCGAGGCCGTCCGCCTGCATGACCGCGCGCAACATGGCGGGGACCGCGTAGATGGCCGTGATCCACCGGTCGCCTATCAGGCCGCGCAGCTCGGCCAGGCCCTCGCGGTGCACGTCGAGGACCTGCAAGGTGGCGCCAGTCAGCAGCGCGGTCATCTGCTCGCGCATGCCGGAGATCGTGCACGGGCTGATCAACGGGCACAGCTGGTCCCACGGCCCGACATGGGAAGCGTTCACGTACTGGAGCACACGTTGCAACAGGCTGGCCTTGCTGACTACGATCGGCTTGGGACGCCCGGAACTCCCCGACGTGTGGAGAACCGCGGCGGGATCGTCCGGCCCGAGCGCGACACCCTCCGCCCAATCGGCCACCGGGTGGTCCAGGCAGGAAAGGAGGTCGATGCACGGCACTCCATCCGGCAGGAGGTCGCGGACGTCCGGGCCGCCGCCGGCGACGACGACCGCGTCCAAGGACGCGGCCCGGACCAGCGGCGCATTCCGGACGGCCGGATAGCTCAGGTCAAAGGGCACGACCGCGCGTCCGGCGGCCAGGCACGCGAGCACCGCGACCGGATAGGCGGCGGAGTTGGGCAAGAGGAGGCCTACCGCCCCATGCCGCACCGGGAAGAGGCGGATCGCGGCACTTGCACGGCTGACCCTCGCGACGAGGTCGCAATACGTGAGTGCGGCCCGCCGATCCCGGATTGCAAGCTGCCCGGGATGGCGGGCCGCGACCTGACGAAGGCTGGCGATGATCGGGACGTCAACCCAACTGTCCGGAAGCGGTTCGAACGGCACGTCCGCCGGGCCGTTGAGGTCGAGCTTGACTCCCGAACCAGGGCGCGAGACGCGCGCCGAACCGTTTCCGACATTTAAGGACAATGAATTCAACGAACCGCTCCCGCCCTGGAGCATAATTGAACCCGCGTCGCGTCGAACGTCATTACATTGAGATTTTTTTGTAGAGTTCCATCACTAATTATGTCTCGAAACGAGATGGGCCGGCCCACTTGGTCGGGGCAAATCGCGATCCGGAACGGCACGCGGGAGCACCAGTTGCCGGGCAGCTTCGGCCCGGTCAAAAGCATAGTGCCGCGGGCGCGGATGGCGGCGGCTGACCGCGGCATGTGATCGTCCCCGGCCTTTGTGGACGGGTTACGCTGCGCGCACCGTTTGCTCCGCGGCCTGGCCCCTGACCAAACAACCATTCTGTCCCATGTCATGCCGCCGTCTCATGCGGCCGTCTCACGAACCCGTAAGGGCGACGGTGGTCAGCAATTGCGGGCGTCTGAGAATCTGCCTTAACTGCCTGGACTGCGGTCGGGGCGGCTTTCTAATACGCGGAGTGACGACATGGGCGGCTTGGTGATCAGCGGCGGCCGGGTGGTCGATCCGGCGAGCGGGATGGACGCCGTGGGCGACGTGGCGCTGCTGGATGGCCGGATCGCTGCCGTGGGGACGGGGCTGGGCGGCGCCGAGCGGACCATCGACGCCGCCGGGCTGGTGGTGGCCCCTGGGTTCATCGACCTGCACGCGCACGGCCAGTCGATCCCCGCCGACCGCATGCAGGCCTTCGACGGCGTGACCACGACGCTTGACCTGGAAGCGGGGGT
Source organism: uncultured Acetobacteraceae bacterium (assembly GCA_964247405.1). Classification (GTDB taxonomy): domain Bacteria; phylum Pseudomonadota; class Alphaproteobacteria; order Acetobacterales; family Acetobacteraceae; genus CAHJXG01. The sequence continues at coordinate 1,739 of CAXTUQ010000575.1, read as the reverse complement.
GATGCCGGTGGCGTCCTGGTACCGGCGCCAGGCGGCGCAAGGGCGGGTGCTGAACTACGGCGTGTCCGCCAACTGGGCCTTCGCCCGCATCGGCGCCATGACCGGCTCCAACGAGGAAGCCTCGCTGGAAGCCTTCGGCCGCGCCATGCGGGACCGCCGCTGGATGGAGAACGTCGCCAGCGACACCGAGGTGGCGGGCATCCTCGGCCGCCTCGGGCGCGGGCTGGACGAGGGCGGCATCGGCATCGGCATCCTCAACGCCTACGCGCCCGGCGCCGGCGTGCAGGAGCTGACGGCGGTGTGCGAGCTGGCGGCGGCGCACGGCGTGCCGACCTTCACCCACGTCGCCTTCATGTCGCGCATCGACCCGGAAAGCGCCGCCGAGGCCTATGTCCGCCTGATCGGCTACGCCGGGGCCACAGGCGCACACATGCACATCTGCCATTTCAACAGCTCCAGCAAGACGGACGTGGAGCGCTGCGCCCGGCTGGTGAGGAAGGCGCAAGCGCAGGGTTTGCCGATCACGGTGGAGGCCTACCCCTACGGCACCGGCTCCACCGTGCTGGCCGCCGCCTTCTTCAACGATCCCGAGTTCGAGGCCCGGCACGGCACCGGCTACGATTCGGTGCAGCGGGTGACGGACGGGCGGCGCTTCCACAACCGGGAGGAGCTGCTGGCGGCGCAGGCCGAGGAACCCTCGACCTTGGTGCTGTGGCACATCCTGGACACGGAGAACAACGAGCGCCACCGCGAACTGCTGGACATGTCGGTGCTGTTCCCCGGCGGGGCCATCGCCTCGGACGCGATGCCCTGGTCGCTCCCGGACGGCACGGCCTACGCCGGCGACGCCTGGCCGCTGCCGGAGGACGCCACCTCCCACCCGCGCTCCGCCGGCTGCTTCACCCGCTTCCTGCGCCATTGGGTGCGGGAGCGCCAGGCGGTCTCGCTGCTGGACGGCGTGCGCAAGTGCGCGCTGATCCCGGCGGAGATCCTGAGGCCGAGCACGCCCGCCATGCGCGCCAAGGGGCGGCTGCAGCCCGGCGCGGACGCCGACGTGGTCGTGTTCGATCTCCACACGCTGACCGACCGGGCCGAGTTCTCGGCGATGAACCGCCCGGCGGAGGGCGTGCGGCACCTCCTGGTCAGCGGGCAGCCAGTGATCACGGACGGGGTGATGGACGTGGCGGCGCGGCCGGGGCGGCCGGTGCGCCGGCCCGTGGCGGCCGGCTGACGCGCGTGCCCGTCCCGGTCCTGCTGGTCACGGGCTTCCTGGGCGCCGGCAAGACCACGGTGGTGAACCACCTGCTGGTCCATGCCGAGGGCCGGCGGATCGCCGCCGTGGTCAACGACTTCGGCGCCATCAACATCGACGCCGAGCTGATCGCCGGCGCCAGCGACGGGGTGGTCAGCCTGGCCAACGGCTGCATCTGCTGCTCGCTGGAGGGCGACCTGCTGCGCACGCTGGCAAGCCTGCTGCGGCGCAGCCCACGCCCGGAGGCCATCGTGATCGAAACCAGCGGCGTGGCAGACCCGGCGGACATCGTCCGCAACCTTATGGACCCCGTGATCGCCCGGGAAGCGCCGCTGGAAACCGTGCTGTGCGTAGTGGACGCGACGGCCTCCGTAGAAGCATTGAGTGACGCTTTGCTCCGCTCCCAGCTTCGGGCCGCGGACGTGGTGGCGCTGAGCAAGGTGGACCTCGCGGACGCCGCCGGGCGGGAGCGGGTCCGCGGCGCTGT
>CAXTUQ010000574.1:0-4066 GCA_964247405.1 uncultured Acetobacteraceae bacterium | reverse complement strand
CGGCGTGCGGGAGGCAAGCCGGATCGGCGCCGCGCTGGCCTGGGCCGCCGCGACGCTGGCCTCGCGGGAGCAGGAGCGCGCCAGCAACGCCGCCACACTGCGGGAGAACGAGGCCCGGTTCCGAACCATCACCGACGCCATGCCGCAGATGGTCTGGTCCGCGCGGCCGGATGGCCGCCACGACTATTACAACCGCCGCTGGTACGAGTACACCGGCATTCGGCCGGAAAGCGGCCACGGCAAGGCCCGGCGCGTGCTGTTCCGGTCGGGCGACCTTTCCCGCGCCATGGCGGCGTGGCGTCGCAGCCTGGCGACCGGCGAGCCCTACCAGGCGGAGTACCGCCTCAAGCGGGCGGACGGGACCTGGCGATGGTGCCTGAGCCGCGCTTCGCCGATGCGCGACCCCGCCACCGGCGCCGTCCAGCGCTGGTTCGGCACCTGCACCGACATCCAGGACCTGGCGGAAGCCCGCGAAACCCTGGCCCGCAGCGGCGCCGACCTGGAACAACTGGTCGCCCAACGCACGGCAGCGCTGATCCAGGCGGTGGACGCCTTGCACGCCGAGGCGCTTGAGCGGCAGCAGGCGGAAGAGGCGCTGCGCCAGGCGCAGAAGATGGAAGCGGTGGGCCAGCTCACCGGCGGCATCGCGCACGATTTCAACAACATGCTGCAGGGCATCTCCAGCAGCATCGAGCTGGTGCAGCGCCGGGCGGAACAGGGGCGCATGGCGGAAGCGGACCGGCATATCGAGAGCGCGCTCAGGTCGGTTGACCGCGCGGCGGCGCTGACCAGCCGCCTGCTCGCGTTCACCCGGCGGCACGTGTCCCAATCGGTGCCCGTCAACCCGGACGAGCTGATCCTCGGCATGGAGGATCTGATCCGCCGGGCGGTGCGACTCTCGGTGCAGGTCGAGGTGCAGGCCGGCAGCACCTGGCCGGTGCTCTGCGATCCCAACCAGCTTGAGAATGCCCTGCTCAACCTCGCCATCAACGCGGGCGACGCGATGCCCGGCGGCGGGCGGCTTGTCGTCAGCACCCGGCAGGTGCGCTTGGACGGGGCGGATGTCGCCGGCCACGAGGGTGCACGCCCCGGCGACCATACCGAGATCGCGGTCGCGGACACCGGAACCGGCATGGACGAGGAAACGCGGGCACGCGCCTTCGAGCCGTTCTTCACCACCAAGCCCGTCGGCCGGGGCACGGGGCTGGGGCTTTCCCAACTGCTGTCCTTCGTGCGGCTCACGGGCGGCATGGCGCAGATCGACAGCGAACCCGGCCATGGCACCACCGTGCGCCTTTACCTGCCCCGGCACGAAGACAGGCAGCCAGCGGTCAACCCGCCGGTGCCGGCCTGCTGATCAGGCTTCTGCCTCCGGCAACGCCCGCTCCAGCCGCGCCGTCGCGTAGTCGGGGTCCATGACCAGCTCAAACAGCAGGATCGACCGGCCGGTCACGGTGTAGCTGGCGCCGAACTCGAAGGTTGGCTCCTCTGCATGATCGAGCTGGTTGGTGTCGATGAGCCGCGTCCAGCGCTGCCCGCCCACCACCTCCGGCAAGTGGAATCCCACCGCGTCGTGATAGGAATTCAGGATCAGCAGCAGGCTCTGGTCTACGCCGCGGCGGTGCACTCCGGTCGGCTGCGCCCGCCCGTCCAGCAACATGCCGAGGCAGCGGGAGTTGCCGTCCGTCCAGCTCTCGTCCGTCATCTCTTGGCCGGACGGCGTGAGCCAGGCGACGTCCTTGACGTCGATTTCCTTGTTCCACTGCGCGCTCAGCCACCGGGTGCGGTGCAGGACGGGATACTTGTGGCGCAGCGCCGCGACGCGCTGCACGAAGTGCAGCAGCCGGCGGCCCTTGTCCTCAAGCTCCCAATTCAGCCAGGAAATCTCGTTGTCTTGGCAATAGGCGTTGTTGTTGCCGCCCTGCGTGCGGCCGAACTCGTCGCCGGCCACGATCATCGGCGTGCCGCGCGACAGCAGCAGCGTGCCGATCATGTTGCAGATCTGGCGCTCGCGCAGCGCGTTGATGTCCTCGTCGTCCGTTGGCCCCTCCACGCCGCAGTTCCAGGACTCGTTGTTGGAGCTGCCGTCCTTGTTGTCCTCTCCGTTCGCCTCGTTGTGCTTTTCGTTATAGGTCACGAGGTCGTTCAGGCAGAACCCGTCATGCGCGGTGATGAAGTTGACGCTGGCCCAGGTTTGCCGCCCGCGGTGGTTGAAGAAGTCGGCGGACCCGGTGAGCCGCGTCGCCACCTCCGGCAGCTTGCCCCCTTCGCCTTTCCAATACGCCCGGACCGTGTCGCGGTAGCGGTCGTTCCACTCCGCCCAGCCGGGCGCGAAGCCGCCCACCTGGTAGCCGCCGGGTCCGCAGTCCCAGGGTTCAGCGATCAGCTTGACCTGGGACAGCACCGGGTCCTGCCCCACCGCGCGCAGGAAGCCGCTCTGCTGGTCGAAGCCGTACGGCTCACGCGCCAGGATGGTGCCGAGGTCGAAGCGGAAGCCATCGACGTGCATCTCCTGCACCCAGTAGCGCAGGCTGTCCGTCACCATCTGGATAACCCGGGGGTGCGACAGGTTGACCGTGTTCCCCGTGCCGGTGTCGTTGATGTAATAGCGCTTCTGGTCCGGCAGCAGCCGGTAATAGGAGGCGTTGTCGATCCCCTTGAACGACAGGGTCGGCCCGCGCTCGTTGCCCTCCGCCGTGTGGTTGTACACCACGTCCAGGATGACCTCGAGGCTCGCGTGGTGCAGGCGCGCGACCATCTCCTTGAACTCGGAGAAGGCGAAGTCGGGGACGCTCGCGTAGCGGCGGGCGGGCGCGAAGAAGCTGATGGTGTTATAGCCCCAGTAGTTCACCAGGTCCTTCTCCAGCAACTGGCTGTCGTCCACGAACATGTGCACCGGCAGCAGCTCCACCGCGGTGACGCCGATGGACTTGATGTGCCCGATGACCTCGGGCGCCGTGAGGCCACGGAAGGTGCCGCGCAGCTCTTCCGGCACCGCCGGATGCCGCATGGTCATGCCGCGCACGTGGGTCTCATAGAGCACCGTGTGCTCCCAGGGCGTCTGCGGCGGACGATCGTCGCCCCAGGTGAACGCCGGGTCGATGACCCGGCACTTCGGCATGAACGGCGCGCTGTCCCGCTCGTCAAAGGTCAGGTCGTCCATCGACTCCATCTGGTAGCCGAACAGCTCCGGCCCCCACTTGAGATGACCGACCAGCGCCTTGGCGTAGGGGTCGATCAGCAGCTTGTTCGGGTTGAACCGGTGCCCCTCTTCCGGAGCGTAGGGGCCATGGACGCGGTAGCCGTACACGGTGCCCGGCCGCGCGTCGGGCAGGAAGCCGTGCCAAACCTCGTCGGTGTACTCCGGCAGCTCGATCCGTTCGAGTTCGGTTTCGCCGTCGTTGTCGAACAAGCAAAGCTCGACCTTGGTCGCGTTGGCGGAGAACAGCGAGAAGTTCACGCCGCGCCCGGTCCAGGTCGCCCCACGCGGATGCGGCCGCCCCTCGGTCACGCGGGATCGGTTCACTGAAGCAGCCATTGGACGGTCCTTACGACGAGGGAAACGAAGCGCCTGCTATACGCTCGACCGCGGGGGAAAGTTCGGCGACTGACAGCAAAGTCACAGGGCCAGGCCATGCAGCAGACCGCGGCGGCTCCCGCCCAAGAGGTCCCGGTACCGTGCAATACAAAGATGCCATGGCGAAACAGGGCGGCGAAACGCGGCTAACCCCCGCGGCATCATCACATGTCCGCTTGGAGGACGATTGAGCGTCGTATTTCCGGACATCACCAACGCATCTCCGTTTATCTGTCCGCGAAAACCCTTGAATTCTCCGTGGCACGCCGATTGCTGATCCCCGGTCGGATTTCATCATGCGGAGACATCGTGGCAACCCATCAACATCGGACCGGACCGGCGAAGGCGATGGCGGACCAAGCCGGGACGATCTCGGTCAACCCTAGGGAAAAGAAGTGATGTCTTCGAACACGGTGGCGGACACCGCCATGGCAGGCGGCCGCGTGCTGGCCTGGCTGCACATCGGCGACCTGCATCTGACCGAGCAGG
>CAXTUQ010000573.1:0-4076 GCA_964247405.1 uncultured Acetobacteraceae bacterium | reverse complement strand
GACGGCTTACCGGGCGGAGCTGTCGGGCGTGCTGCCGGGACTGCCGGTGTTCTGGAACATCGCACGGGGGTGAGAGTGAGGGGGCTTCTGTTGCCCGGTGCCCCCCCGAACCGCGCCTATCCCTGCTTACGCAGCGACGGCGAGCGCCTCATGATTGTCATTGGCACTTGTGATATGACCCGATAACGGCGGTATCATGCCGGGCAAAAGGCAGGTCTTTACTACGCGTGTCGAGCCTGTGTCGCCCCCATGAACCCCCGACATCGGAGGAGATTGGTGGAGGCGCCGGGCACTGCCCCCGGGTCCACAACGCTTATTCCAACTGCCGTTTATCACCATAGCCGTTGTTACAGCACATCGAAGATAGGCGTTCGCGCGGCGAAATGCTAGGGGGGATGTCATGCGACTGACCCACGAACAGCAGGCCGAAATCGATTCGCAGCGGCAGGGTGCCGCCTCCACGCGGCGGGCGACGGTGCCGGCGCTGGAGGACATGCTTTACCGTGTGCTGCCGGTGCTGGACCACGGCTTCGTCCGGGTGATCGACTACATGGGCGATGACAGCGCGGTGGTGCAGGCGGCGCGCGTGAGCTATGGCCGCGGCACGAGACGGGTCAGCGAGGACGCCGGGCTGATCCGCTACCTGATGCGGCACCGGCACAGCACGCCGTTCGAGATGTGCGAGGTCAAGTACCACGTGAAGCTGCCGATCTTCGTGGCGCGGCAGTGGATCCGGCATCGCATGGCGAACGTGAACGAGTACTCTGCCCGCTACAGCATCCTCGACCGCGAGTTCTATTTGCCCGCGCCCGAGCACCTGGCCGCGCAAAGCAGCAGCAACCGCCAGGGCCGCGGCGCCGTGCTGGAAGGGGAGGAGGCCGCCGCCGTGCTCGACATGCTCCGGCAGGACGCCACGCTGACCTATGATCACTACGCCCACATGCTGAACGAGGGCGCGGATGGCGAGCCGGCCGACCCCGGGCGCCGCGGGCTGGCGCGGGAACTCGCGCGGATGAACCTGACGCTCAACACCTATACGCAATGGTATTGGAAGGCGGACCTGCACAACCTGCTGGGGTTCCTGTCGCTCCGCGCCGACAGCCACGCGCAGTTCGAGATCCGCGCCTATGCTGACGCCATGCTGGACACGGTGCGCGCCTGGGTGCCGCAGACCTTCCAGGCGTTCCTGGACTACCGCATGGGCGCCGCGACCCTTTCGGCGCAGATGCTTGCGGTGGTGCGCCGCCTTTTGGCCGGCGACCCCGTCGATCAGCCGGGCAGCGGCCTGTCCAAGCGCGAGTGGGCGGAACTGATGGACACGTTGGGGCGCGCATGATTGTCGTTTTCGGGTCCATCAACCTCGACCTGATCTTCGCGCTCGACCACCTGCCGGGTGCCGGGGAGACTGTGCTCGGTCCCACCACCCGCCTCGAACCCGGCGGCAAGGGCGCCAACCAGGCGGTCGCCGCCGCGCGGGACGGGGCCACGGTGCTGATGGCGGGCTGCGTCGGGCGGGACGCGCTTGCGGAGCAGGCGCTCGCAACCCTGCGCGCGGACGGCGTGGACCTGTCCCGCGTGTCTCGCGGCGACCTGGCCACCGGCTGCGCCGCGATCTGCACGGACGCCGCCGGGCGCAACCTGATCGCGGTGGGATCAGGTGCCAACCTGCTGGCCCACGCCGACCAGGTGGAGGACGCGCTGCTCGCCCCCGGCACGACGCTGGTGCAGCAACGGGAACCCGACCCGCAGGAGACCGCCGCCCTGATCCGCCGCGCCCGCGCCTGCGGGGCGCGCATCGTCCTGAACCTGGCCCCAGCCGGCCCGCTCGACGCCGACGCGCTGGCCGCCCTGGACGTACTGATCGTGCACGAGACGGAGGCCGAGTGGCTCGCCGCGCGGCACGGCACGACCCCCGACGCCGCCGGGCTGCTCGGGGCGCTGGGGGTGGGCGTCGTGCGGACGCTCGGCGAGCGCGGCTCGGAGTGGGCGGACGGGAATTCGGCCGGCTACGTCGTGGCGCATCCGGTGGAGGCCGTGGACACGACGGCGGCGGGGGACTGCTTCACCGGCGTGCTGGCGGCGGCGCTCGACCGGGGGATGGGAATGGCGGACGCGATGGCCCGCGCCGGCGTCGCAGCCGGGCTGTGCTGCGCCCGGGCGGGGTCGCAGAACAGCCTGCCGACCGCGGAAGAGACGGACCGGGCTAACTCCGCCAATGCAGCGTCTGCGCCCGCAGCGGGTTGTTGAACGCCCGGCCTTCCTCCCGCGCCGTCAGGTATTCCTTCTTCAAGCGTTGATACCAGCGCACCTGCGCGTCCGGGTCGCCCACGAACAGCGGCGCCGGCAGGGCCGGGTTGCCGGTCAGCCGCTCCGCCACTTCGCGGTCCTGGTTGAGAAAGTCGCGCGCCATCCATGCTGCCACCGGGCGGAGCGGCGCCAGCCACGGCACGGTCCAGTACACGCAGTAGTGCACGTCCGTCTCCGTAGGCGTCACCGGAGTCGCCGCAGCCAGCACGCAGGCGGAGTGTCGGTCGCCCTGGATATGCTCGATCCGCACGCCCGGCAGTTGGATGCCGATGTCGATCCGCACGTTGCGGCCCAGCAGGCGGTAGGGGTTGGCGCCCTCCTTCAAGTGGTGACGCAGCATCCGGAAGCCCATGCCTTCCGGCTCGAACCCCTTGGCCTTGAGCCGCAGGCGGGAGGCCGGGTCCTTCTTCCACCAGCGCGAGGTGTGGACGAAGGCGGGGTGGCCAGGGTCGAAGAAGCCCCAGGCGGCAAGATCGACGCCGCACGGGAAGCGCATCGTCGTCGTGACCTGCGGCGGCCTGCCCTCAAAGCCCGGCACCGTCGGCACCGGACCCGGCTCCGCCCCGGCCGCGCCGACATGGACCCAGACGTTGCCCTGCACGTCCTGGGCCGGGTAGGTGCGCAGCCGGAAGCGGGCCGGGTCGGTTCGGTCGTCGGGCGCCAGCGACGGGATCTCGGTGCAGCATCCGTCGTCGCTGCGGAACGCCCAGCCGTGGTAGCAGCAGCGCAGCATTTGCCCGTCGAAGGAGCCGTGCCGCATCGGCATCCCGCGGTGCGGGCAGGCGTCGCTGACCGCGAACACCGACCCGTCGGCCCGGCGCCCCAGCAGCAGGTCCTCGCCGAGCAGGGTGACGGGATGCGTCCGGCCCGGCTTCAGGCTGCGCCCCGACAAGGCGAGATACCAGAAGCCGCGCAGCATCCCGTCGGCCGCCTCCCCGGCCTTCGCGCCCCCAGCCTTCACATCAGACTGCAACGGCTGTTCTCCTCAATCCATCACGATGCGGGGCGCCGCCGGGGCGGGGGCGGCCAGGCCGTCCCAGACCCGGCGCGCGATGGCGGCGAAGGCCTGCGCCGCCGGGCTGTCTGGCGCGGAGGCGCAGATCGGCGTGCCGGCGTCGGAGGTGGTGCGGATGTCCAGCAGCAGCGGGACTTCCCCCAGGAACGGGATGCCCAGCGCCTCCGCTTCCCGCCTCGCGCCGCCATGGCCGAACAGCTCCGTCTGGTGGCCGCAGTTCGGGCAGGAGAACACGCTCATGTTCTCGACGAGGCCGAGCACCGGCACCAGGGTCTTCTCGAACATGCGGACCCCGCGGCGCGCGTCGATCAGCGCGATGTCCTGCGGGGTGGAGACGATCACGGCGCCGCTCAATGACACCTTCTGCGCCATGGTGAGCTGCGCGTCGCCGGTGCCGGGCGGCATATCGACGACCAGGATGTCGAGCGCCCCCCAATGCACCTGGCCCATCATCTGCTCCAGCGCCCCCATCACCATGGGGCCGCGCCAGATCATCGCCTGGTCCGCGTTGATCAGGAAGCCGATCGACATGGCGGACAGGCCCCAGGCCTGCAGCGGCACCATCATGCCGTCCCGCGTTTCGGGCTTGCGGTCCACGCCCAACATGCGCGGCAGGCTGGGGCCGTAGATGTCGGCGTCCAGCAGGCCGACGCGGTGGCCCTGCTGCGCCAAAGCGACGGCCAGGTTCACCGCGGTGGTCGATTTGCCGACGCCGCCCTTGCCGGAGGCAACCGCGACGATGAACCTAACATCT
>CAXTUQ010000572.1:0-4086 GCA_964247405.1 uncultured Acetobacteraceae bacterium | reverse complement strand
TGTCGAGGCGTGCATCGCCGAATTGCCCAAGTGACCAGTTCATCGCGGCCCGCTCCTGTCCTGAAAACGCCGCAAAACAGCGAACCCCATCGCCGCCAGACCGGGCAAGCGCTTTCTCTCGCCAATCCCGTGGGGCAATCCGATGTGAGCATCCCGTAGGCCCCTGGGCTGACCGGTATCAGGTCCAAGCTACGCCTTCGTGGTGGCCCAGGGTGGGTTCGCCAGCGCTTGAGCAAGATGGTCGATCAGCGCCTGCACCCGCAGGGGGCGCAGAGGGCTGGGCGGCATCACGAGGTGCAGCCCGAGCGCCGGGGCCGACCACTCCGGCATCGCGACCTCGAGCAGCCCTTGCCGCAGTTCGCGCCACACCAGGAACTCGGGCTATAGCGCAAGCCCCTGGCCGGCGATCAGCGCGGGATTGAGCATGTCGGCATTGTCGGCCCACACCCGGACCGGCGGCTCGATGGCCCCCTCGCCGAAGGCGGGATGGCTGGACCGCCATATCCCGCGGGTGGGGCCGCCCGTGTAGGCCAGCGCGACGTGTTCCTTGAGCTGCGCCGGGTGCGAGGGCCGCCCATGCCGATGAAGGTATGCCGGAGCGCCGACCAGCAGGATGCGCACGGTGCACAGACGCCGCGCCAGCAGCGCCGAGGCCTCCAGGCGGGCGATGCGGAGCGCGAGATCGAACCCTTCGGCGACCAGGTCCACGCGACGGTCGCTCAGCGCGAACTCCAGCGTGATCTCGCGATAGGTCTGAAGGAAGTCGGGCAGCGCTGCGCCGAGATAGGCGACGCCGAACGACAGCGGCGCGCTGATCCGGATGAGGCCACGGGGCGCCTTGGACTGTTCGGCAGCCTCGTCCTCGACCGCTTCGCCCTCGCTCAGGATGCGTGCGGCGCGACCGAGAGAGGCACGGCCCCCCTCGGTCAGCGACAGCCGCCGCGAGGTCCGGGCGAGCAGCGCGAAGCCGAGCCGCGCCTCCAGCCGGCCGATTGCCTTCGACACCGTCGGGTTGGAAAGGCCAAGCTCGCGCGCCGCCCGCGCGAACGAGCCGAACTCGGCGACCTTCGCGAAGATCGCCCAGGCTTCGAAATCGGGCAGGCGACGTGTCATTTGCGGCAATGATAAAGTGCCGACGTTTCTCTTTCGTCAAGCGGCTGCGCTCCGCATCTTCGGCGGGTCGGAGCGGGCCACGCTCCGCAAGGAGGCACAACATGATCGAACGCAGGCCATTCGCCGAACTCGGCGGCGCCAACCACGGTTGGCTCGACGCCAAGCACCACTTCTCCTTCGCCCGCTACGACGATCCCCGTCGGATGGGCTGGGGCGCGATCCGCGTCTGGAACGACGACACCATCGCCGCCGGCACCGGCTTTCCGCCGCATCCGCACGTCGACATGGAGATCATCACCTATGTCCGCGAGGGCGCGATCACGCACCAGGACAGCCTGGGCAACGCCGGCCGGACCGAGGCGGGCGACGTGCAGGTGATGAGCGCGGGCACGGGCGTGCGCCACTCGGAGTACAACCGCGAGCCCGGCACGACCCGCATCTTCCAGATCTGGATCGAGCCGACCAGCCGCGGCGGCGCTCCGTCCTGGGGCGCCAAGCCGTTCCCCAAGGGCGGGCGCTCGGGCCGTTTCGTGACGCTCGCGAGCGGTTTCGCGGACGACGCCGACGCGCTGCCGATCCGCGCCGACGCGCGCGTCGTCGGCGCGACGCTCAAGGCCGGCGAGACGGCCGAGTATCCGCTCGGCGCGGCGCGCCATGGCTACCTCGTCCCGGCCAAGGGCTCCGTCGAGGTCAACGGCGTGCGGCTGGACGCCCGCGACGGCGCCGCGATCACGGAGGAGGCCGTCCTGCGCGTCACCGCCATCGACGACGCCGAGATCGTCCTGGTCGACGCAGCCTGACCACAGTTTCGTCGTCGTCCTCCTCAACCCTGACCATCAGCGATCAAGCAAGGGAGACTGCACATGCCGACGCTCACCACCAAGGACGGCACCGAAATCTTCTACAAGGATTGGGGTCAGGGACAGCCAATCGTCTTCCACCACGGCTGGCCGTTCAGCGCGGACGACTGGGATGCGCAGATGATGTTCTTCCTGGACCAGGGCTACCGCGTGATCGCCCGCGACCGGCGCGGCCACGGCCGCTCGACTCAGGCGGCGGTCGGCAACGACATGGACACCTATGTCGCCGACGTCGCCGAGCTCACCGATGCGCTCGACCTGCACGACGCGGTCCACATCGGCCACTCGACCGGCGGCGAGGTGGCGCGCTACGTCGCGCAGGCGAAGCCGGGCCGGGTCGCAAAGGCGGTGCTCGTCAGCGCGGTGGCCCCGCTCATGGTGAGGACCGACGGCAACCCGGGCGGCACACCGATGGAAGTGTTCAACGAGGTCCGCCGCAACACCGCGGCCAACCGCGCGCAGTTCTTCATCGACTTCACGCTGCCCTTCTACGGCTACAACCGCGAGGGCGCCGAGGTGAAGGAAGGTGTCCGGCGCAACTGGTGGCGCCAAGGCATGATGGGCGGCGTCAAGGCGCAGTACGACTGCATCGCCGCCTTCTCCGAGACCGACTTCACCGAGGATCTCAAGCGGATCGGGGTGCCGACGCTGGTGATGCACGGCGAGGACGACCAAGTCGTGCCGTTTGCCGATGCGGGCGCCCTGTCCGCGAAGCTGGTGAAGGGGGCCGTGCTGAAGGCCTACCCGGGCCTGCCCCATGGCATGCCGACCACGCACGCCGATCGGATCAACGCCGACCTGCTCGCCTTCATCAAGAGCTGACCGGCGGCCGGCGCATGGAGCGCGCTGCCTGCCGCTCCACGCGTCCAGCACTGACGCAGCGATCCCACGTTCAAGGACATGCCCGATGAGCGACAAGATCCTGATCCTCTACGGCTCCTACCGGTTCGACCGGCAGGGCATTCGGCTCGCCGACTACCTGGTCCGCGCCTTCGCCGCGCGGGGAGCCAGCCCGGAGCTCGTGGACGCGAAGACGATCGGGCTGCCGATGCTGAGTCGAATGTACAAGGAACATCCCAAGGGCGAAGCGCCGCCCGAACTCGAAATGCTCGCCGACAAGATCCGGGCCGCCGACGCGTTCGTGTTCGTCACCGGCGAGTACAACTGGGGCGTGCAGCCCGGCCTCAAGAACCTGACCGACCACTTCCTTGAGGAATGGTTCTGGCGGCCGGCCGCCATCGCCAGCTACTCCGCGGGACGCTTCTCCGGCGTCCGCTCGGCGCTGGCGTGGCACGGCATCCTGTCCGAGATGGGCATGGTGGTGGTCTCGAGCGCGCTCGCGGTCGGCGGCATCGGCCAGTCGCTCAGCCCGGCGGCCGAGCCGATCGGAGACGGCGGTGCCGCCTTGGCACGCGCGTTCCCCCGCTTCGCCGACGACCTGGCATGGTGGACGGAAGCGGCGCGCAACCAGCGGGCTCGCGTGGCGCCGCCTTACTGATCGTGTCATCGGCTGTTCGGGAGTTGGAGCACGGCCATGGGTTCTGAGCGGCTGATGGCGCTGACGGACGGCGTCGTGGCGGTGATCATCACCATCATGGTTTTGGAGCTGAAGCCGCCGCACGAGGCGGACCTGGGCAGCCTGATCGGGCTGTGGCCCACGTTCCTCAGCTTTGCCCTCAGCTTCGTCTATGTCGCGATCTACTGGAACAACCAGCGTCGGGACCGCAGCCGCCGGCTGAGCACAGAGGTGGCCGGCTTCGTTGAGACACCGTTTCGCGTCGGTTAAGTGGAGCCTCTGCCGGTTGTCTGTGTGGTGCCGCTGGCGGGGCGCTGTTCCGGTTGGGCTGCGCCCTCCCTGTACACCGCCCCGCCAGCGGCGGCGAAAGTCATGCTGCCGCGCCCTGCGGCAGATGGTCGAAGTCGGCTTGATCCGGCGTCCGCGCATCAAGGCTCGAGTGCGGGCGCTGGCGATTGCAGAACTCCAGACACCGTCCCATCGAGGCGCGCGCCTCGCCGACGCTGCCGTAGGCTCGCAGGTACACCTCCTCGTGTTTGGCTGAACGCCAGAGCCGCTCGACAAACACGCTGCAGCACCTGGCGCCGCGGCCGTCCA
>CAXTUQ010000571.1:0-4091 GCA_964247405.1 uncultured Acetobacteraceae bacterium | reverse complement strand
ATTTGGAATCATCAACCTAGAGGCGATGGCCTGCGAAACCGCCGTCGTCGCCTCCGCCGTGGGCGGCATTCCGGAGGTCGTGGTGCCGAACGAGACCGGGCTGCTGGTCGATCCCGGCCTGAAACCCGGCACGTTCGAACCGGCCGATCCGGCCGCGTTCTCGGTGGGCCTAGCCGAGGCCATCAACCGGCTGGCGCACGATCCAGGCCTATGCACGCGCTTCGGCAAGGCTGGGCGCGAACGAGCCATCGCACATTTCAGCTGGGACGCCATCGCGCAGACCACGCTGGACCTTTACCGCTCGCTGATGGAGCAGCGCGCCGGGATCAGGTGATCGTAACGGCCTGTTGCACGGAGGTGGCCTGTGGCGCTGCAGGGCGGCGGCGTGGCGGCGTCACGCTTGCGGCTTGTTGGCCAGTTGCAGCTTGTCGATCATGGGTTGCGTGATCAGGCAAACGCCCCGCCCGGTGCGGCGGAAGCGGGCGGCGTCCTGCTCGGCGTCCTCGCCGACCACCAGGCCTTCCGGGATCTGCACGCCGCGGTCGATGACGACGTTGCGGAGCCGGGCCGACCGGCCCACCGTGACGTAGGGCAGGATCACCGCCGCGTCGATGACGGCCCGCGAATGGGCGTGCACGCCGGTGAACAGCAGGGAGCGGTGGATGGCGCTGCCGGACACGATGCAGCCGCCGGACACGAGGGAGCTGATCGCCTGGCCGCGCCGGCCTGGCTCGTCATGCACGAACTTGGCCGGCGGCGTGATCTCGGCATACGTCCAGATCGGCCAGTCCCGGTCGTACAGGTCGAGGCCGGGCACGAAGTCGGTCAGGTCGATGTTGGCCTCCCAATAGGCATCGACGGTGCCGACGTCGCGCCAATACGCCTCCGCCTCGGCAGAGGAGCGCACGCAGGAGGCGGCGAAGCGGTGCGCCACCGCCTTGCCATGCTTCACGAGGTAGGGGATGAGGTCGCGGCCGAAGTCGTGGCCGCTTCCCGGATCGGCGGCGTCGCGGCGGAGCTGGTCCATGAGGAAGCGGGTGTCGAACACGTAGATGCCCATGCTGGCCAGCGCCTGGCCGGGGGTGCCGGGGATGCCGGGCGGGTCGGCAGGCTTTTCCAGGAACGAGACGATGCGGTCGTCCTCATCGACCCCCATGACGCCGAAGCCCGTCGCCTCCATCCGCGGCACCTCGATGCAGCCCACCGTCACGTCGGCGTTCTGCTCGACGTGCTGCTGCAGCATCGGCTCGTAGTCCATCTTGTAGATGTGGTCGCCGGCGAGCAGCACGATGAAGCGCGGCTCGTAGCTCTCGATGATGTCGATGTTCTGGTACACCGCGTCGGCGGTGCCGGAGTACCAGCCGGTCTCCGACACGCGCTGGCTGGCCGGCAGGATGTCGAAGCTCTCGTTGCGCTCCGGCCGGAAGAAGTCCCATCCGCGCTGCAGGTGGCGGATCAGGCTGTGCGCCTTGTACTGGGTGGCGACGCCGATGCGGCGGATGCCCGAGTTCAGCGCGTTGGACAGCGCGAAGTCGATGATCCGGCTCTTGCCGCCGAAGTACACCGCAGGCTTGGCGCGGATGTCGGTCATCTCCATCAACCGGCTGCCGCGACCGCCGGCGAGCACGTAGGCCATGGCGCTGCGGGCGAGCGGGGCGTTCACCCCGGGGCTGGTGCGGATCATGCCTCGGCACTCCCCGGCGCCGGCTCCGGCCGCACCTGGGGCGGGGTGTTCCAGATCTCGGTGGCGTACTCGGTGATCGTGCGGTCCGAGGAGAACCAGGCGACGCCCGCAGTGTTGAGGATGCTCGCGCGCCACCACGCGGCCGGGTCGGTCCAGCGCTGCTTCACCGCCTCCTGCTGGTCCAGGTAGCTTTGAAAGTCGGCTGCGATCATGAACGTGTCCCTTTCCAGCAGGTTGTGCACCAGCTCTTGGTAGCGGCTGGGTTCGTTGGGGGAGAAGACGCCGGACCGTATGGCGTCCAGCGCCTGTTGCAGCGCCGGGCAGGCGGCCACGTCGTCGTGCGCCGCGAGACCCCGCTGCGTGCGGGCCAGCACCTGGTCGGCGGTCATGCCGAAGATGAAGATGTTGTCCGGCCCCACGTGGTCGCGCAGCTCGACGTTGGCGCCGTCCAGCGTGCCGATGGTCAACGCCCCGTTCAGCGCGAGCTTCATGTTGCCGGTGCCGGACGCTTCCATGCCGGCCGTGGAAATCTGCTCCGACAAGTCGGCCGCGGGGATGATCACCTCCGCGAGGCTCACGTTGTAGTTCGGCAGGAACACCACCTTCAGCCGCCCGTTCACCGAGGGGTCGGAGTTGATGACCTGCGCCACGTCGCAGGCCAGCCGGATCACCTGCTTCGCCGCACGGTAGCCCGGCGCCGCCTTGCCGGCGAAGATCTTGATCCGCGGCACCCAGTCGCGCGTCGGCTGCGCCCGGATCGAGTCATACAGCGCCACGGCGTGCAGGATGTTCAGCAACTGGCGCTTGTACTCGTGGATGCGCTTGACCTGCACGTCGAACAGCGCGCCGGGGTTGACCGTGATGCCGGTGCGGTCGGCGATCACCCGGGCCAGCGCCTCCTTGCGGTGGAGCCGCTGCCGGGCGAACGCGGCCTGAAAGGCGGGGTCGTCGGCGTGGGCGCGGAGGTCCGAAAGCGCCGCGGCGTCCCGCAGCACGCGCGGCCCCAACGTCTCGACCAGCAGGCTCGTCAATCCGGGGTTGGCCCGGTGCAGCCAGCGGCGGAAGGTGACGCCGTTCGTCTTGTTGTTGATGCGTCCGGGGTATTGGGCGTGGAGGTCGCGGAACACCGTTTTCTGCATCAGGCCGGTGTGCAGCGCCGACACGCCGTTGATCGAGTGCGACCCCAGGAACGCCAGGTGCCCCATCCGCACCCGACGCCCATGCCGCTCGTCGATGACCGACAGCGTGCTGAGCAGCGCCTCGTCCACCGGGCCAGGCGTGGACACATGCTCCAGGTGGCGGGCGTTCAGCAGGTAGATGATCTGCATGTGCCGCGGCAGCAGGCGCTCCATGAGCGAAACCGGCCAGGTTTCCAGCGCCTCCGGCAGCAGCGTGTGGTTGGTGTAGGCGAAGGTCGCGACGGTGGTGGCCCAGGCGGCGCCCCACTCGACGCCGTGCACATCGACCAGGAGGCGCATCATCTCGGCAACCGCGATGGCGGGGTGGGTGTCGTTGAGTTGGATCGCCGCCTTGTCCGACAGGTTGGCCAGCGTGCCGAACTGGTCCAAATGCCGGCGCAGCAGGTCCTGCAGCGACGCGGAGGCAAAGAAGAACTCCTGGCGCAGCCGCAGCTCCTGCCCGGCGTCGCTTTCATCGCCGGGGTACAGCACGCGGGACACCGCCTCGATCCGCACCCGGTCGCGCAGCGCGCCCACGTGGTCGCCGCGGTTGAAGTCGTCGAGCTGCATCGGCGTCGTCGCCTGCGCCGACCAGAGGCGGAGCGTGTTGGCGTGGTGCGCCGGGGCCGCTCCGTTCGTGCCGTCCACGATGGGGCCGCCCACCACCGGCATGTCGTAGGCGACAGCCGACAACGTTTCGGCGGGGTTCCAGGCATAAGCGGTACCGCTGCTGCCGTCCTGCCGGACCACGGTGCCGCCGAAGCCGATGGGATAGGCGACCTCCGACCGCTCGAACTCCCAGGGGTTGCCGAGCGACAGCCAGTCTTCCGGCAGTTCCTGCTGGATGCCATCGACGATGACCTGACGGAACAGCCCGTGCTCATAGCGGATGCCGTAGCCGTAGGCGGGGATGCCAAGGGTCGCCATGCTTTCCATGAAGCAGGCGGCGAGCCGCCCAAGCCCGCCATTGCCGAGTGCGGCATCCGGCTCCTGCTCCCGCAGGCGTTCGAGGTCCACGCCCTCTGCCGCCAGGGCCGCCCGTACCTCTTCCATCAGGCCCAGGTTGCCGATGGCGTCAAACAGCAGGCGGCCGATGAGGAACTCGAGCGACAGGTAATAAACCCGCTTGCCGCCGTTCTCGTAGGTGCGCCTTGTGCTGTCGAACCAGCAGTCCAGCACGCTGTCCCGCACGGCCAGCGCGGTCGCGACGAACCAGTCGCGCTCGCTGG
>CAXTUQ010000570.1:0-4107 GCA_964247405.1 uncultured Acetobacteraceae bacterium | reverse complement strand
AGCGCGCGCAGCGGCTCTGACGCCGGGCGGGCGGCGCCGACCACCCAATGGTCGATCTCCCGCAAATGGCTCGGGCTGCCGATAATCAAGCGCCGCGACTCGTCCCGCGGGTCGCGCTTGGGGTAGGGGAAGGCCTCATACTGTTCGGCGAGCCTGGCGTCGGTTGCGTCCGTCATGGGAAACACCTATCCCGCGCCGATGCCATCGGCCAAGACACCCGATACACGCACACGGAATACAAGCACGAGGGGCGCCCCCGCACGCGGCTATTTCGGCATCGGGGCGGAGGGCGTCTCGAAGTCCGCCAACATGGGCGCGCTGCTGCGCACCGGCCATGCGTTCGGGGCGGCGTTCTGCTTCACGGTCGGCGCGGGCTGGGACGCGCGCGCCGGGCGGGCGGCGGACACCGCGGACACACCCGCACACGTGCCGCTCTGGCGATTTTCCGACCCGGCCGCGATCCAGTTGCCGCGGGAATGCGCGCTGGTCGGCATCGAGCTGCTGGACGACGCCGTGGACCTGCCATCGTTCCGCCACCCGTTGAACGCCGCCTACGTGCTAGGGCCGGAACGGTCGGGCCTGTCCGCGCCGCTGCGCGAACGGTGCCGCTTTGTCGTCCGCATCCCGACGCGCTTCGCCCTGAACCTTGCGGTGGCCGGGGCGCTGGTGATGTACGACCGCCTGCTGCAGCACGGGCGCTTCGCCGAACGCCCGGTGGCAAGCGGCGGGCCGGGCGAGGGGTTGGCGCCGCCGGAAGGCCACGGCGACCCGCGGTTCCGCCGCACGAGGCCGGATTGGCTGCCGGGCGTCACGGACCCTTGATGCGCCGCTTGTCCTGACTCGGGGCGCACCGTATCTGACGGTTTATGCCCTTCAAACATCTGCTTCTCTTGGCCGCTGCGGCGTGGCCGTCGCTGGCCCTTGCGCAGCCCAAGCCCGCAGCGCACCCTCCGGCCCATGCCCCGACCCCTCCCGCCAGCGCCACGCCCAAGTCGATCGGCAAGTTCGAGGATTGGCAAGCCGTGACGCATCAAGAGGGCGGGCAGCTTGTCTGCTACGCCTTTGTCCGCGCCGCCGGGTCCCAGCCGGTGTTGCCGGGCCGGGGCGATGTCGTGCTGACGGTGACGCAGCGCAGCAGCGGGCGCGACACCGTGGCGATCAGCGCCGGGTTCCCGTATGCGGCCGATGCGGAGGTGCAGATGGGCGTCGATCAGGCCCAGCTTGCCTTCTACACCGCTGGCCGCTCGGCCTTCGCCCGCGACGGCCGGACCGTGGTGGCGGCGTTCACAAAGGCGCGGGAGGTGGTCGCGAAGTCGCCGGGGCCACGCAACACGACCGTGACTGATACCTTCAGCCTTCGTGGCTTCAGCCCGGCCTATGCCGCGATCAACAAGGCATGTCCCGCCAAGTGAACACGATCACCGCCCCCACGCCCGACCTGACGGACGCCGAGCGCACCCGCATCCTGGCGAAGTCCGCCCTGTTCAACCCGCCTCCCGCGCAGTTGCCGGACGGGCGGCGCGACCTCGTGGGCCTGACGCGCGAGGAGTTGGCGGTCGAACTCGCCGCCATCGGCGAGAAGCCGTTCCGCGCCAAGCAGCTTTGGCACTGGATCTACCACCAGGGCGCGACCGATTTCTCCAAGATGTCCAGCATCGCCCGCCCGTTGCAGCAGCGCCTAGCCGAATGCTTCGTGGTCGGCCGCCCCAGCGTCGCCACGGAGCAAACCAGCGCGGACGACACCCGCAAGTGGCTGTTCCGCTTCCGCGACGGGCAGGAAGCGGAAACCGTGTATATCCCCGACCGGCGCGAGGACCGGGGCGCCGTGTGCATCTCCTCCCAGATCGGCTGCACCCTGTCCTGCCGGTTCTGCCACACCGGCACGCAAACGCTGGTGCGCAATCTGGGCGCTCCCGAGATCATCGGCCAGTTCATGGCGGCGCGCGACGCCTACGGCGAGTGGCCCAGCCCGCGCGGGGAAACGCCGCGCCTGCTGTCCACCATCGTGCTGATGGGCATGGGCGAGCCGCTCTACAACTACGAGAACGTCCTCCGTGCCATGCGTGTTGCCATGGACCCGGAGGGGATCGGCCTGTCCCGCCGGCGCATCACGCTCAGCACTTCGGGCGTCGTGCCGATGATGGACCGTTGCGGGGCGGAGCTGGGCGTCAACCTCGCGGTTTCGCTCCATGCCGTGCGGGACGATTTGCGGGACGAGATCGTGCCGCTCAATCGCAAGTACCCCATCGCCGAGCTGATTGCCGCCTGCCGCCGCTACCCCGGCGCCAGCAACGCCCGGCGCATCACCTTCGAGTACATCATGCTGCGCGGCGTGAACGACAGCGAGGCGGAGGCGCGGGAACTGGTGCGCCTGATCGCCGGCATCCCGGCCAAGGTGAACCTGATCCCGTTCAACCCCTGGCCCGGCAGCGACTACCGTCCGAGCGGGCGGGAGGCGCTGGAACGGTTCGCCGCCATCGTGCAGGACGCGGGCTTCGCCGCCCCGATCCGAATGCCGCGCGGGCAGGACATCCTGGCCGCCTGCGGCCAGTTGCGGACCGACAGCCGCCGGACCCGCCCAGCGGCGTAACGCTTCCCGATCCGGCCCATGCCCGCAGCGAGCAAAACCCGATGAACCTGATCCCCTATGTCCTCGTTCTGCTGACCGGGCTGATGAACGCGGTGCACTCGGGCACCAATGCCAAGCTCAACGCAACGATGGGGCGTCCGTGGTGGGCCGGTGTGTTCGTGTGCCTGATCTCGGGCGCGGTGCTCCTGGTCGGCGTCGGCTTCGCCCGCGAGAGCTTCCCGGCCGCGGACACGTTCAAGGCGACGCCCTGGTGGGCCTGGGTCGGCACCGCCATCGCCGCCCTCCCGGTCATCTCGACGCTGTTCTTCGCGGGCCGGCTGGGCGGAGGGGCGTTCAACGGGCTGGTCGTGACCGGCACCATCGTGTTTTCCATCATCCTCGATCATTACGGGTTGCTTGGCTTCAGCGTGCACCATGCCAGCCTTCCCCGCATCGCCGGTGCCGCCCTGATGCTGGGGGGTCTTGCGCTCGTCTGCCTGTTTTAGCGCCGCTGTCCGCCTATCGGATGAAGCGGGCCGGCTGACAGTCTTGGCGCATGTCTCAAGGCAGCACTGAACGGGTCGCTTTGCCGCTCGGGCTGCTGGGGGCGGCGGCGTTCCTGTCGTCCGCCGGGGCGCGCGTCGTAGATCCACTGCTGCACGCCATTGCGACGGATTTCTCGGTGCCGGTGCCCGATCTGTGGGTGGTCATCGCCGCCTTCACCTTGCCGTATGGGCTGAACCAACTGGTGCTGGGGCCGGTCGGCGACCGGTTCGGCAAGCTGCGGGTCATGCTGGGCGCGCTGGTAGGCTATGCGCTGTTCACCGGCGCCTGCGCGCTGGCAATGGACCTTGCGGGCTTGGCGGTGCTGCGCGCTTGCGCGGGGGCGGCCAGCGCCGGGCTGATCCCGGTCGGCATGGCCTATATCGGCGATGCGGTGCCGTACGGGCAGCGGCAGGTGACGCTCAGCAAGTTCCTGACCGGCATCGTGCTGGCGCAGACGCTGGCCGGGCCGGTCGGCGGCGTATTCGGGCAGTATGTCGGCTGGCGCGGAGTGTTCCTGGTGCTGGCCACGCTCGCGGTCCTGGTCGCGGCGGCGTTCGCCCTGCGCATCCGCGGCCTGCCGGACCGCCGCAGCCCCGGCCGGATGTTCAACCCCGAGAACTACCTCCGCATGGCCGCGCATCGAACCGGGCGCCTGGTGCTGCTGGCGGCGTTGCTGGACGGCGCGCTGTTCGTCGGCTGCTTCCCCTATCTCGCGCCCTTTCTGCACGAGCGGTTCGGCCTGGGCTACGCGCAGGTCGGCCTGGTCCTCGCGTGCTTCGGCCTCGGCGCCTGGTCCTACACCCGTATGGCTCGGCCCTTGCTGGCCCGGCTGGGGGAGGGCGGCTTGGCGCTTGCGGGCGGGCTGCTGATGGCGGTGGCCCTGGCGACCGCGGTGGCCAGCGGCCATCCGTGGCTGTTCGTTCCCGTCGAGCTGGCGCTGGGACTCGGCTTCTTCATGCTGCATTCCGTCTTGCAGGCCCGGGCGACGGAGA
>CAXTUQ010000569.1:0-4110 GCA_964247405.1 uncultured Acetobacteraceae bacterium | reverse complement strand
TGGTCGCTGAACAACGCGGAATGGGTCGTTGTGCAATTCGCGACCGCCAAGGCCGGCATCATTCTGGTCAACGTGAACCCGGCCTATCGCGTGACGGAGCTGGAGTTCGCACTCAACATGGTGGGCTGCAAGGCGCTGGTCACGGCGACACGGTTCAAGGGCAGCGACTACCTCGCCATGCTGACTCAGGTTGTGCCGGAGCTTGCGACTTCGGCACCGGGCCACCTGTCCAGCACGCGGCTGCCGGCGCTGCGAACGGTGATCCAGATCGGCGGCGCGGCGCCGGGCTGCGTGCCGTTCGACGATGTGCCCGGCCTCGCGACCGACGCGCACCGGGCGGCACTGGCCCGGCTGCAGCCCACTCTGCAATTCGACGATCCCATCAACATCCAGTTCACCAGCGGCACCACGGGCGCGCCGAAAGGCGCCACGCTGACCCATCACAACATCCTGAACAACGGCTTCTTCATCGGCGAGGCCATGCGCTTGTCGGAAGCGGATCGGCTGTGCATCCCGGTGCCGCTGTACCATTGCTTCGGCATGGTGCTGGGCAACCTCGCCTGCACGACGCACGGCGCCGCCATGGTCTATCCCGGGCCGGGCTTCGACCCGCTCGAGGTGCTGCAAACGGTGGCGGACGAGCGCTGCACCGGCCTGCACGGCGTGCCCACCATGTTCATCGCGGAGCTTGAGCACCCGGAGTTCGGCCGCTTCGACCTCGGCAGCCTGCGCACCGGCATCATGGCCGGCTCGCCCTGCCCCATCGAGGTGATGCGCCGCGCCGTGGACCGCATGCACCTGCGGGAGATCACCATCTGCTACGGCATGACGGAGACCAGCCCGGTGAGCTTCCAAAGCTCCACGGCCGACCCGCTGGAACGCCGGGTCAGCACGGTGGGCCGGGTGCATCCGCACCTAGAGGTAAAGGTCATCGACGCCGAGGGCCGCATCGTGCCGTGCGGGGTGGCGGGCGAACTGTGCACACGGGGCTACAGCGTGATGCTGGGCTACTGGGGCGACGAGGCGCGCAGCCGGAGCGTGATCGACCCGGCGCGCTGGATGCACACCGGCGACCTCGCCACCATCGACGAGGACGGCTTCTGCAACATCGTCGGCCGCATCAAGGACGTGGTGATCCGCGGCGGCGAGAACGTGTATCCGCGGGAGGTCGAGGAATTCTTGTATCGCCACCCGGCCATCGAGGACGTGCAGATCTTCGGCGTGCCGGACCCAAAGTATGGCGAAGAGCTGTGCGCCTGGGTTAAGCTGCGCGCCGGCGAGAGCCTGACGGAGGCCGGCATCCAGGCGTTCTGCCGCGGCCAGATCGCGCACCAGAAGGTGCCGCGCTACGTGCGCTTCGTGGACGAGTTCCCGATGACCGTCACCGGCAAGATGCAGAAATTCCTCATGCGCGAGGCGATGGAGCGCGACTTGGGACTCCAAGCGCCCGACACCGCATGAGCGGAGCGGTCGAGACGGCTTGACCCGGCAGGCCCGCCCGCGCTACGCCCCAGCCGCGGTCCCGTTCGTCTAGAGGCCTAGGACACGGCCCTTTCAAGGCTGTAACACGGGTTCGAATCCCGTACGGGGCACCATGATTTCATTGGGGTTTTTGAGGCTAAGCCGTATGGGACGGCCAAAATGCCTAGATCAGCGCCTAATATGCGCCGTGCGGACAACCACGAATGCAGGCGGTTGCTCAGACCCCCAGCGCCATCATCACGGCCATCGCGATCAGCAGCCCGACAAACGCCACCGCCAGCACGGCCATTGCCGCGAAAAGCACGAAAAACAGCCACATTACGGGGCGCGGCATCCAGATGTCGCGCGGGCGAAGGACAATGACGATACGAGGACCGAACATGGCGCGATCATACCACATTCGGCCATCGTGCGTGCGCCCGCACCATCCACCGGGAGCCGGTAGTCGCGGGGTGGACGGCGATGACGATGCGCATAGCCTACTCCCGCCGCTTGGATAACGTCGGGCGTTAGTCTAGGGGCGTTCCACCCCCATCAAGCTGCGCTACAATCGCCGCCGCGCGCACCCAATCCCCTGTCCGAATGGCCGCCGCCATGCCAGGCGCGGCGCAGATCAGCGCGGCGTTGGCGTCGCGGTCGGCGCCGTTGACGAGCGCCACGACTTCACGCAAACCGGCGGCGTCCGGCACGGCCAGGACGCGGACATAAAGGTTATCGTAAGGCGCGATGGTCCAAGGCGTCGGGCTGATCGGCACGGCGGGCGGCTCCCCTGTTGCGTAATGAGGCAGCAGCAAGGCACGAGCGGCGGCTTGCCGCCAGCTACTTGCCGCGGGCGGAGGACGATCAGGAACCGCATAAGCCGCTTAGTGTAGCAGCCGCCTAAGCCGGCATCGTCTCCAACCGCCCCAGCGCGCGCAGCAGCGCGGCCTTCGTCGCCCCGCTGCGACTGCCGCCCTTCGGCATCAACTCGGCAATGCGCCGTTCAGCGACGCTGCGGACGTTGGCCGGCGCGGTAGCGTCGTCGGCAACCAGCAGGATGGCCACCAGGTAAAGCGCTTCGTTCGGTCGTTTGGTGTCACTCGGCCGCATCGGTTGCCTCTCCGTCAATGGTTGTAAGGTGCTCCGTCAGCATCGTGCGGATCATCCTTTGAAGTTCGCCGTCCGAAAGGCTCGCCATGTCCGTCTCGACTACAACGTGCGCCGGCGCCTTGCCCAAACCGCGTTCTAACAGCACCTCGATGGCCCGGACCCGCGCCACGGTGGCGGCGCTTTTGCTTAGCGCGATGCCGAACAGCGCCTCGGACAGCTCCGGCAGGCGCTGGCGCACGCCTACGGCAAACTGGTGGTCCATGCGGCTGCGCCCGCCGGGGTTGCCGGACGTGCCCACAGGCCAGCGTTTCAGGTTTGCCAGGCGGCGTTGTTCGCCGGTTCGCTCAGTTTCTGGTGGTGGCATCGAAGGGTTCTCGGGGGTTTCGGCCATATCGCATTCTTTCAGTTGGCCCAGCGCGGGCGCTGCTTGTCGAGTGGGTGAAGCAGCGGGTGCTGGGCGAGCTGCGCATCCAGCCGGGCCAGCGTGGCCTCCGCACGCCATTGCTCGGCACGCGACGGCTGGCTGAACGCCACGTCGGCGACGTGCGGCAGCACGGCGTCGAAAGCCGCAAGCCGCAAAGACGAGGCAAGGCGCCGGTCGGTCGCGAGCGCGATGAGACGCACCATCAAAAGGCGGGCGTCGGTCACGGCGCCCGCTCATCATGCGGCGTGCCGGGATAGAACCGGTCCCGCATGACCAGCCACACCGCCATCGCCTCCTCTGCCGTTGGCGTGCCGTCCATCGTCGCGATGATGCCGGATGCCAGCGCCGCGGCCGTCTGGTCCCGCATGAGGTCCGCCCATTCGGCGCGGTCCCGCGCGGTCACGCGACCACCACAGGCGCCAAAGCCGCCTGCTGCGCCCGGATCGCGTCGATCATGCCGGGCTTCAGCGTCGCGATTTCCCGCAGTTCGTGTGGCGAGAGCTTCACGCTGGGCGGCGCGATGATATCGCCGTCCCGAACATCCAGCAGGACGCCCCGCATCAGCAGGTCGTTGACGATCTGCCCAGGCCGGGCGGCACGCCAGGCGGCAACCTGCCGCTCTTGGGTGCGACGCTCGGCTTCCTGCCGCTCCGCCGCCTGCCGATCCACTTCGCTTTGCAGCCAGGCCAGTTCGGGATGCGCCGCCATCACGGCGCGGGCCGGCGCAACGGCGTCGGGGCCGGCGCAGTTGTTCTTTCCAAAATGCACTGCGAGTTTCACCATGTCGCTGTGCGGCAATTCGCAAAGCTTCCGCATGACGGCGCCCGCAGCCAGCGTCAGGCGGTGGCGCGCGGCAGGCGCGTCGGCTTGTCGGACCAGCGTAACCAGCGCCTCCCAATTTCGGTCGGCGACGGCCGCATAGTCGAAGATAGGGCGCAGCCTCGCCTCTCGCCATGCCGAGCTTGCCGCCTGTTCCGCCCGGCGCAGCAACGAGGGATCACCCTTGAGCAGCGCCTCAAGCTGTTCATCGGTCGGGTCGGTTGGGGAATATTCAGTCATTGGTTTGTTCCTTTCATGCCGCCGAATGCGCGCGGCGGGGTCGCGTGGGGGGGGGA
>CAXTUQ010000568.1:0-4111 GCA_964247405.1 uncultured Acetobacteraceae bacterium | reverse complement strand
GCGTCGGCCGGCCGAGCCAGACCTGCGCCTGGGCCAGCCGGTCCGCGTACAAGCAGCGGGCGGCGATCAGGTCGTGGCCATCCGCCTGCCCCGCCAGTGCGCGCCGCACCTGCCGCCCGATGGAGTCCGCCACCCGCGCCAGCCGCCGCCGGCGCGACACCGGCAGCACGAGGCGGAAGGCCAACACCATGAACACCACGGCCAAGACCTGGACCAGGACGTTGTTCATGAACGCCTCGAAATCGAAGCTCTCGGTGTTGGCCGGCGACAGCAGCAGCAGGAGGTAGAGCAGGAAGCCCGGCCCGAACCGCGCCAAGGCCGGATGGCGGCTGGCCAAAGCAAACGCGAAGACGAACGGTGCCGTGGCCAGGGCGAAGGGGACATAGCCGGACGCCGCGGGCAGCAGCACGAAGCCGATGATGCCGGCGGCCAAGGCCGGCACCGGCAGGCTCAGCCCCATGGCCACGCCTGCGGCGGACGGGTCCGGCTGCATCCCGAGCAGGGCGGTGAACGCCGCCTGCTGCACCAGGAGGCCGGTGGCGCCGGGCCACCCGGCCAGGACGCAGAACAGGCAGCCCAGCCCGACCGAGATCACCGTGCGTGCGGCGCTCAGCCCGGCGCCGACCACGTCGTAGTGCACGGGCAAGCGGACCGGCACGGCCACGATGCCGCCCTCCTCCAACGCCCGCAGCCCGCCTTGCGCGAGCGTGTGCTGCCGCAGCAGGTCCCGGGAACGGTCCAGCAACGCGGCGGCGAGCGGGTCCGCAGGGAGCGTGTCGAGCGGCGGCAGGCCAGGGTCGCCGGCGTCCGGCGGGGCACGGAGCCGCGCCGCCGCGGCGTCCAGGATCTGCCGGGTCGCGGGGTCCGTCACCAGCCGCAGCCCGGTGGCGATGGCGCGGCTCGCGGACAACACGCCGAGCAGCCCGGCGATGGCCGCCCGCGCCCCTGCGTTGCGCGCCCGCCCGTCCGGCAGTTCCGTCGCGGCGTAGCTGGCATCGGTGCGGAGCGCCAGGATGCTGGCGCCCACCTGCGCCGGCAGCGGCTCGCTCGGCAGGTCCTGCCCGGCCAACGCCGACAGCGCTAGCGCCTCCGCCGCCGCAAGCCGCTGCCGCAGCGCCGCCACCAGCGCCTCGAATGCGACGGCGTGGGAGAACAGGGCGTTCACCGCCGCGACAGACGCGATGCCCAGCAGGATGGCCGCCACCCGGTTCAGCGTGGCGAGCAAGGCCGCGTCCGGCGCGTCGATGCCCGAAATGGCGATAATGCCCACCGTGTAGCCGCACAGCACCGCCCCGTAGGAGCGGAAATCCCGCAGCAGCGCCGCAACAAAGGTGCAGGCGCCGAGCCACAAGGTGAACGCCAGCAGCAGCATCGTGCGGTCCTGCGGGAACAGCGACACCAGCGCGAACCCGACCGCGCCGCCCAGCACCGTGCCGAGGACGCGGTACAACGCCTTCGACATCGCCATGCCGGGCGTCGGCTGCGCCACGATCGCCACGCACAGCCCGGCGCTCGACGCGGTGTCGAGCTGGATGGCGAAGGCGACGAGGTAGGCCAGCAGCGCCGACAGCGTGGTCCGCGCCGCGAAGCCCACGGCGTCCGGCATGAACCCCGGCAGCACCAGCCACGGGCCGCCGCGGGGGATGGCATCCGCAGCGTCCTCGGCGCCCTGCCCCGCCGCCGTCATGCCGGGCGTGGTCATGCTGGGTCGGCGCGGCTGGGATCGGTCGCCAGAACAAGCTCCGCAGGGCTGAGGGGGCGCCCGTCGCTCGACGTCACCTCCAGCTTCGCGATGGGCTGGCCGGTCGCGGCCTCGATCATGCGCGAAAGCGGCGCGCCCGGCAGGATCAGCCAGCGGTCGCCCCATTGGAGCATGGCGACCACCACCGTGATGAGGTCGCTGCCCATCTCGGTCAGCACATAGACCTCGCGCCGGGCGCCCTCGGCCACCGGCTGCCGGGCGAGCACGCCACCCTCCACGAGCTTGCGCAGCCGGTCGGTCAGCGCGTTGCGGGAGATGCCGAGGCGGCGCTGGAAGTCGTCGTAGCGGGTCACGCCCAGGAACGCCTCGCGGATGATCAGCAGGCTCCACCACTCGCCGACGAGGTCAAGGGTGCGAGCGATCGGGCAATTCTCTTGGGAAAAATCTGTGCGCTGCATGGATCACATATAGCGGCGCAGGTTGCATCTTTGAACTGTCTACATTAGTCTCATCATTGAACTTATGGAGACTGCATTCATGAACATCCGTCCTCTCAGCCTTGCAGCCACCCTGGCCTTGTTCTTCGGCGCGGCGGGCATGGCCCAAGCCGCCGACCCGGCCCAAGCCACGGCGGCTCCCGCTGCGGCGAGCGCGGTCGGGCACTGGCTCCGCGATCCGCAGGGCCACATCATCGGCAGCGTCCGCAGCCTGTCGCCCGACGGACGGATTGCGACCATCATGGTCGGCACGTATTTCCAGGGCGGCAGCCACTTTGCGACCGTCCCGGCCGACGCGCTGTCGGTCGTGGACGGCCAGGTCACGCTACGGACCGACACGGCCATGGCGCTCAACGAAGACCGGCAGCGCTGACACGGGCCGCTGATGGGGACCGGCGCCCGGCGTTGATCCGGGCGCCGGCCTGCGGCAAGCTGGATGTCAGCGGCGAAAGGACCCCCCTGATGCAAGACCTGCTGCCGAAGGCCGAGCGGCTGAGCGCGCTGCTGAAGGCGCGGCGGGAGACGGTGGGCGTCTCCGAAAGCTCATCGGGCGGGCTGGTCTCGGTGGCCTTGCTGTCCGTGCCGGGCGCCAGCGCCTACTTCCAGGGCGGCGCCGTGGTTTATACGCAGGGCGCCCGGACCGCCCTCCTCGCCGTCACGCCGGACCAGATGTCGGGCCTCCGGTCGGCCTCCGAGCCTTATGCCCTGCTGCTGGCCCGCACGATGCGGGAGCGCCTCGGCACGACGTGGGGCATCGCCGAGACCGGGGCGGCCGGCCCGGACGGCAACCGCTACGGCGACGCGCCCGGCCATGCCTGCATCGCCGTCAGCGGCCCCGTGGAACGCGTGGCCACCATCGAGACCGGGCACGGCGACCGCGTCGCCAACATGCGCGCCTTCGCGCTGGCGTTGCTGGACCTGCTGAACGAGGCCCTGGAGGCTTAGAACAGGCCGGGTCCGCTGACGCCGGGCCGGTTCCTCACTCCCACCACATCGGGATGATCGACATGGCAAGCAGCACGCCCAGCGCCGCGTTGAGCAGCCGCCATTGCCGCTCGGTCCGCAGCAGCCGGGCAAGCAGCAGCCCGGCCACGCACCAAAGCGACAGCGACACAGCCGCCGCGAGGCCGAAAGCCGCACCGAGCAGCACGGCAATCTGAAGCGGCCCGCTCGCCAGTGCGGCGAAAGAAGCCGCCGCGCCGAGCGCCATGGCCCAGCCCTTCGGGTTCAGCCAAAGCAGGCACGCCCCGCCCAGGAAGCTCGTCGGCGCCCCCGCCTCCGCTCCCAGGCGCGGCGGCCCGCTCCCTGCGATCCTCCAGGCGAGCCAGAGCAGGTAGGCCGACCCGGCCAGCCGCATGGCCGTTTGCA
Organism: uncultured Acetobacteraceae bacterium; assembly: GCA_964247405.1. Classification (GTDB taxonomy): domain Bacteria; phylum Pseudomonadota; class Alphaproteobacteria; order Acetobacterales; family Acetobacteraceae; genus CAHJXG01. The sequence continues at coordinate 544 of CAXTUQ010000568.1, read as the reverse complement.
GCGAGGGCACCGCCAGCAGCAGGCCGGCCAGCCCGGCCCCAGCCGCGGCGGCCAGCGTGGCCAGACCCACGGCGATGCCCGCCATCAAGGGCACCGAGCGCCGGAATCCGAACTGCGCCCCCGAGGCCGTCGCCAGCGTCGTGGCGCCGCCCGGCGTGACCGTCGCGACGATCACGAGCAAGGCGAGTGGCAGGATCGTGTCGGGCACCATGGCGCGGCTCCTTCCCAATGGGGGAGGGCACGCTAGGTCCATCGCTGGGTTTCAGTGAAGCTAATGCTCGTCATGCCGGGCATTAGTAAACATAATGCCCGGCATGACCCGCAACCTGGACACTAGCCTTCTCCGCACCTTTGCGGCCGTCGCGGACAGGGCCAGCATGACGGCCGCGGCAAACGCCCTCCACCTGTCGCAGGGCGCCGTCAGCCAGCAGGTCAAGCGGTTGGAGGAGGCGCTTGGGCGTCGCTTGTTCGAGCGCGGCCTGCGCGGTTTCCGGCTGACGCCGCCGGGCGAACGCCTGCTCGGCCGGGCCAAGCGGCTGCTGGC
>CAXTUQ010000567.1:0-4116 GCA_964247405.1 uncultured Acetobacteraceae bacterium | reverse complement strand
CTCGTCAGGCTCATAACCTGAAGGTCACAGGTTCAAATCCTGTCCCCGCAACCCAAATCCTGTCAGCAAGACACCCTGAACACATGCCAGCATCAGCTTGCTGTTATGCACTCGAGGTGTTTTGCTTATTTGAGATCTGTTAAGCCCGATCTCACCGCCGCGCTTTACGCGCCGCATAACGGGCATCCCGCTCAGCTTTCCGCTGGGCCTTGATCTCCTCGTCCCGCGCAGCCTGCTCGGCCTTGCGTTGTGCTTCTGCCGCAGCTTGCGCCGCCAACTCGGCAAGCCGCGCCTGATCTTCTGCAACGCGGCGCGCCTCCTCGGCCTCCTTGATCCGCCTGCGTTCCTCTGCACGAATCTCTCGTGCCGCAGCAATCGCCTTGCGTTCCGCGGCGCGCGCCAGCACTGCAGGATCATCCGGTGCCGGCTTGGCGCGGAACTTCTCAAGCATCGCCTTCTTGGCGGCCGCCGCGGCCTCGGCGCGGTCGGTGAACTTGTTACCCTTGAAGCCACTCATAAAACGTTGTCTCTCCTGAAATCCGGCCCAAGCGACCGCTTCTGATGGGGTGAGTTACTAGCGCCGGCTTGGCCCCGCCTCAAGCAACGACAGGTTCTGCTGTGCCAGGTCGCCCGTTGCGTTGCTTGGCGCCAAGGCAATGGCATGTTCCCAATCCCGCCGAGCGCCCTCGCGGTCGCCCCGGCGCTGCTTCAGAATGCCACGCTCCAGCAGCGCGTCGGCATTCTCCGGCTCCAAGGCAAAGGCGCGGTCAATGTCGTCCTGCGCCAATCCCATTTGGTTCAAATGCCGCCAGGCCGCGCCACGGAACACCAGCGCGTCAGCCCGGCGCGGATCGAGGTCGAGCGCACGGGTCAAATCATCCACGGCGTCGTCATACCGCTCAAGGCTGGCCGCGGCGATGGACCGGTCGATCAGCAAACCGGGATCATCAGGGGTCAACGACAAGGCAAGCGTCGCTGCGCCGAATGCCCGTCCGGGTTCCCCTGCCATCAGCCAGGCCTGGTCTGCCTGCCCGTAGAGGCTGGCCCGGACTGCGGCCTGCCCCTTGCTGGCGTTGGCCAGCTTTTCCAGCATGTCCGCGCCCTTCTCAGGCGCACCCAGGGTAATCTCGGCCAGCGCGCGGCAATGCGTGGCGCCGTCTCCGCCCCCGGTGGCTTCCCAAGCATCAGCGAAGGCGGACGCCCCTTGCGGATCGGTGCTCAACATGCCGAGACAGCGGTCGTAGTCCTCGCCCTCCGCAACGCGCGGCAGGCTCTGTCTGGCCGCCCCCGGAGGGGTTCCTGCTTGGCTCACCGAGATGAGCCTGTGATCGTGACTCAGACCGCAGCCCAATGCAGCCAATATGGCCAATCCGCCGCCGACAAACGCGATCCGCTTACTCATCCTGCTGTAAACATATCCTGGCTCGCGCGCAGGGGCAAACCGGGTAGGATGAGGGATGGTCGAAGCGAATCTGATCCTGTTCGGGCTGGGCTATACGGGAACGGCCATCGCCGTGCGGGCGGTGGCGTTGGGCTGGCAGGTGACGGCCACAAGCCGGACCCCCTCCGGACGCCTGGCGCCTCCGGGCGTCAGCCTGGTGGACTTCGCTGACGCCGCGGCGTCCTTAACCGACGCCACGCATATCCTGCAAACGGCAGCCCCGGACGATCACGGCGACCCGGCGCTCGTCCGCTACGGCGACGCGATCCGCGCAAGCCCGCGGCTGCGGTGGGCCGGATACCTGTCCACCACCGGCGTTTACGGCGACCGCGACGGCGGCTGGGTGGACGAAGACACGCCGGCGGCGCCCACGGCGCCGCGGGCGCAGCGCCGGGTCGAGGCGGAGCAGGCGTGGGTCGCCGCACTGCCAGGCCGCCCGGTTGACCTGTTCCGGGTGGCTGGCATCTATGGCCCCGGCCGGTCGGCGTTCGACGACCTGCGCAGCGGGCAGGCGCGGCGCGTGCTGAAGCCCGGCCACCTGTTCGGCCGCATCCACCGCGACGACATCGCCGCCGCCGTGGTTGCCGCCATGCAGCAGACCCGCGCGCCGGGTCCCCGTGTGCTGAACCTGGCCGATGACGAGCCGGCGGCCAGCGGGGACGTGACCGCCGAGGCCGCGGGCCTGCTGGGCATGCCGCCGCCGCCGCTGGTCCCCTTTGCCGAAGCCGTGGGCGGCATGAGCGCGATGGGGCGGAGCTTCTGGAACGAGAACCGCCGGGTCCGCAGCGAGAAGACGCAGGCGCGGCTCGGGTTGCGCTGGCAGTACCCGACCTACCGGGAAGGGTTACGCGCCATCCTGCGGCAAGAGGTCGCCGAGCGCCCGCCTCAGTAGCGCCAGGTCGGACGGGCGAGACAACCGGTGGTCGCCATCCTTGATCAGCGTCGCCTGCACGTCGTCGGACTCCAGCCGCTCCGCCAGGCGCAGCGCCGTGTGCCACGGCACGTCCGGGTCCTGCTGTCCATGCAGCAGGCGCACCGGGCACCGCAGCGGGACCGGCCGGTCCAGCAGCAGCCGAGTGCGGCCGTCTTTGATGAGGGCGGCCGTGACCGGGGTGGGATCGCCATACTGGCTGGGAACGTGCAGCACGCCGTCACGCTCCAGCCGCGCGCGCTCCTCCGGCATCATGGCTTGCCACATCAGATCTTCGGTAAAATCCGGCGCCGCCGCGATCCCGATCAGCCCGGCGACGCGCCCCGGACGGGCCAGCGCCGCCAGCAGGGCGATCCAGCCGCCCATGCTCGATCCGACCAAGACCAGCGGACCCTCGGTCAAGCGGTCGATCAGCAGCAGCGCGTCGTCGGTCCAGCGCCCAATCGTGCCGTCGGTGAACGCCCCGCCGCTGGCGCCGTGGCCGGAATAATCCAGCCGCAGGCATCCCATCCCGTGCTCAATACAGAACGCTTCGGTCAGCAACGCCTTGGTGCCGGTCATGTCGCTTCTAAAGCCCGGCAGGAACACGGCTGTCGGCCCGCGCCCGGGCGTCCGCACCCAGGCCAATGCCACACCGTCGCCGCGGTCTGTTTCGCCAGCCTGCTGCATACACCGCCTCCACGCCGTCCGCATGTTATACGGCCCCCATGCCCGTCCTTCCACCCGGCGCCACCGTGTTGCAAGTGCTCCCCTCGCTCGACACCGGGGGCGTGGAGCGCGGCACCGTGGAGATCACTCAGGCCATCGCCGACGCCGGCGGCACCGCGCTGGTGGCGAGCGAGGGCGGCCGGCTGGTGGCCGCGGTGGAACGGGTCGGCGGGCGGCACGTCCGGTTGCCGCTGGCGAGCAAGAACCCGGCGACGATCTGGCGCAACGCCGGCCGCCTCCGTCACCTGATCCAAACCGAGGGCGTCGGCATCGTCCACGCCCGGTCCCGTGCGCCTGCCTGGTCCGCCCTGCTCGCGGCCAGGCGCACGGGCACGCGGTTCGTGACCACGTACCACGGCGTTTACAACGAAGGGGTGCCCGGCAAGCGGCGCTACAACGCCGTCATGGCCAAGGGTGAGCGGGTGATCACCGCCAGTCGCTATGTTGCGGCGCTGATTGCCGCACGGCACGGCGTCGAGCCATCCCGTATCCGCATCATCCCGCGCGGCGTCGATCCCGTGCTGTTCGATCCCGGGCGTGTCACCCGCCCGCAGGTCGCCCGGCTTGCCGCGGCTTGGCGGGTGCCGGAGGGCGCCCCGGTCGTGATGCTGCCCGCGCGCCTCACCCGTTGGAAAGGTGCTGCCGTGCTGATCGACGCGGTGGCCCGGCTCGCCCGCACCGATGCTTATTGCGTCCTGGTCGGCGCGACCCAGGGCCGCGAGCGCTTTGCCAGGCAACTGGAAGCGCGGGCGCAGGCGCTCGGAGTGGCGGACCGCCTGCGCCTGGTCGGCCATTGCGACGACATGCCGGCTGCGCTCGCCTTGGCGGACGTGGTGGTCAGCGCCTCGCTCGAACCCGAGGGTTTCGGCCGCGCCGTCATCGAGGCGCAGGCGATGGAACGCCCGGTGATCGCGACCGACCACGGGGGCGCCGCGGAAACCGTCGAGCACGGGGTCACGGGATGGCGGGTGCCGCCGGGCGATGCGGGCGCGCTGGCGGCGGCGCTGGACGGTGCGCTGGCCATGCAGCCCTGTGA
>CAXTUQ010000566.1:0-4125 GCA_964247405.1 uncultured Acetobacteraceae bacterium | reverse complement strand
ATGCCGTCCGCCCGGGCGGCGGCGAAGGCGGCGCGGGCGGCGTCCTCGTCCAGCGGCTCGACTTCCCCGCCGTCGATGCCGACGCGGCCGGGCAGCTCGACGACCTGCTCATACAGGAGCGTCGGCAGCGTCACATGCAGGTCGAACAGCCGCGGGCGGGCCTGGTTGCCGATGCGCAGCAGGTCGCCGAAGCCGCGGTTCACCACCAGCAGGGTGCGCTCCCCCTTGCGCTCCAAGAGCGCGTTGGTGGCGACGGTGGTGCCCATCTTCACCTGATCGACCAGCCCCAGCGGGACCGGCTCGCCCGGCGCCACGCCCAGCACCGCCTTGATCCCGGCGATGGCGGCGTCCCGGTAGCGCCCGGGGTTCTCGCTCAACAGCTTGTGCGTGCTGAGCCGGCCGTCCGGGGCGCGCGCCACCAGGTCTGTGAAGGTGCCGCCGCGGTCGATCCAGAACTGCCATCCGGCCATCGCGCCACCCTCCGTTGCCCGCCTGCTGTCCTAAGCATCATTCTGCGGAGCGTGTCCACGCGCAGCAGGCAAAATGATGCATCTATGGAGGAACTCCAAGCAGGCACTCGTGGCGCCAGCCACAGAATGCCTGCTTGGGGCGGCGGGGCGCGACAAGGCCCGCCGCGGCGTGCTACGCCGCCCCACCCGCAGCTTGAGGGCCAATAGATGTTACGCCGCCTGATCCCGCTTCTTGGAGCTTTGCTGATGACCGAACCCGCCCTTGCCGCCGACTCCTTCACGACGATGCCCTCCGGGGTGCAGTACCACGACGAGGTCGTGGGCACCGGGCCGCAGCCCAAGAGCGGGCAGTCCGTCTCCGTGCACTACACGGGCTGGCTCGACGACCACGGCCAGCGCGGCAAGAAGTTCGACAGCTCGCGCGACCGCGGCACGCCGTTCAGCTTCACGTTGGGCGTGCAGCAGGTGATCTCCGGCTGGGACAACGGGGTGGCGACCATGCACGTGGGCGGCAAGCGCACGCTGATCATCCCGCCCGACCAAGGCTACGGCGCACGGGGCGCCGGCGGCGTGATCCCGCCGAATGCCACGCTGATCTTCGACGTCGAGCTGCTCGGCGTGCGCTGAGCGGTGGCGGGGGCTGACCGGCGCGGCAGGCCCGCGCCACGCCCCCGGATCACGACAAGATCAGCCTCGTCTCCCGCGCCGCCGCGTCGTCCAGGGCGCGACCGGGGGTGTGGCGGTTGAAGGCGCCGCGGATGCCGTCAAGCTCCCGCAGCACGGCCGGGTCGGCGGGGTCGGCCCGGAGCGCATTGAACAGGGCGAAAACCGCCTGGGTCCAGTCGGTCAGCATGTCGGCGCCAATGGCGGCCAGGCCGCGCCTGCGCTGATGGCGGAGGCGCGGCTCAAGGAACGCATCCACCTCGGCGTCCGCCGTGTCCAGCCGGGGAAAGCGGACACCGTGCTCCGTTTCGATTCGGGCCGCCGTCTTGCGCCAGTCCTCCAGCAGCTCATCGAACAGCACGAAGCTGCGCTCCATGCCACGGGTGGCGGCCTCGGCGTCGAGCTGGTTGCGCAGCCAATACAGCAGGCCGTGCTGCATCGTGGAAGCGTCCCGGGCGGCGAGCGATTGCGCGACCTCGACGGGATCGCGGTAAATGAACACCGGGGCCGCCCGCGCGCCGACCCGCCCGAGCAGCCGCCACCACAGCGGGAGCAGTCGGCCCATGCGCGGCTCCTTCAGCACGGCAAGGCGGAAGTCGCCGTAGTCCTCGATGAACGCAGCCTGCAGCCGGTCCATGTACTCCGGGCAGGCCGCCGTGCCGTACCAGCCCGGCGGGAACGGCCGCCAATCGTCCCAGGTGCTGCCGGCCCCGGCCAGCAGGCCATCATGCAAATCGGCGATGACGGCAGGCTCGAAATGGCCCTTCTCGTTGCTGCTGCACGCGCCCATGAGGCGCTTCGGCAAGGTGCCGCCGAGCATCCCGAGCGTGCCCGCCAGCGCGGACGTGCCGCTGCGGGCGCCGAGGACGACGAGGACGGTGCGGGCGTCTTTGACTTTGCTGGCGCGGATCATTATCGAATCGATGCAAGCTTCTTTTCGCTGGCGAGAGGTTAAATTCTGGACCGCTTTGCGCCGATGTCCAGGACAGCGCTGCAAAAACGTGGCCGGCTGTTGCCGATGGGAAACCCCGGATGGCGCAACCAGGGCGCCGGCCCAATTTTGAGGGTACGCCGCGGCGCGGATATGGGTTATGGCATTCGCTGCGTTCATTGCGCGCTGGAGGTCGTCCCGTGTGCGCCTTTTGGAGGATGTTTCGATGAAGGTTTCAGCTTTGGCCTGTGCGGCGGTCTTCGGCCTGGCGCTCGCCGGCTGCGCGAGGACGCAACAGGCGTCCCAGCCGAATGACACCACCAACGCGGCCTCGCAAGCCCCGCAGCCGCAGAGCGCGGCCGGCAGCACGGCCGCCAACGGACGCCAGCCCGCGGACACCGGCAACATGGCCTATCCGGCCCCGCAGCCGCAGGGCGAGATCGGCAGCGCGTCCGCCAGCGGGCGCCGGCCGAACGACACCGGCAGCATGGCCTTCCCGCCGCCGCAGCCGCAGGGCGACATCGGCAGCACAGCCGTTCCCCAGCGGCGGCGCCGTCCGTCCGACACCGGCAGCATGGCCTTCCCGGCGCCGCAGCCGCAGGGCGACGTGGGGACCACACAAGTCAGGTAAGCATGGCCTTGGACGAGGTTTGATTGCCGAACTCTCCAGGCCCTGCGGCTGAAAGCCTGGAACGCCGCCGTCCGACACGCTTATTGCCACGATGGCGCAGCGCCTGAGCGGGCGTAGCCGGCTTGGCCGGGCCGTCCGTATGCTGCGGACCGGCCGGTTGCTGCGCCCGCGCGCAACGCCCGCGGCCCGTCCCATGCCCGCCAGCCGCCCGGTCGAGCGGCTGGCGGCCGAGCAGCTGTTCTCCCGCGTCGCCGGCACCGCGCCGGTGGAGGGGAACGCCGTGCGCCTGCTGCGGGACGGGGCGGAGAACTACGGGGCGTGGCTGGACGCCATCGCCGGCGCCCGGCGGTCCATCCACTTCGAGAACTACATCATCCGCGGCGACGCCATCGGCCAACGGTTCGCCGCCGCCCTGGCCGCCAAGGCGCGGGAGGGCGTGGCGGTCCGCGTCCTGTATGACTGGATGGGCTGCTTCCGCCAGGCGCCGCGCGGCTTCTGGCGCGACCTGCGCGCCGCCGGGGCGGAGGTGCGCTGCTTCAACCGGCCCCGGCTCGACAGCCCGTTCGGCTGGCTGAGCCGCAACCACCGCAAGTCCGTGAGCGTCGATGGCGAGATCGGCTTCGTCGCCGGGCTGTGCGTGGGCGACGCGTGGGTGGGCGACCCGGCACGCGGAGTGCCTTCCTGGCGCGACACCGGCATCGCCGTGCAAGGCCCCGCCCTGGCCGACCTCCATGCGGCGTTCGCCGAAAGCTGGTCGCACGCCGGCGGGCAGCCGCCCGATCCCGCCGCGATCCCAGATGATCCGCCTCCCCCAAAGGCACAAGCACAGCCGCAATCGCAACCGGGCCAGGTCGCGCTCCGGGTGATCGCCAGCAAGCCCAACACCATGGGGCTGTACCGGTTCGACCAGCTCATCGCCGGGCTGGCCCGGCGGTCGCTTTGGCTGACCGACGCCTACTTCGTCGGCACCACCGCCTATGTCCGCACCTTGTGCGACGCGGCGCTGGACGGGGTGGACGTGCGGCTCCTGGTGCCGGGCGCATCCGATATCCCGGTGGCCAAGGCGCTGTCGCGGGCCGGCTACCGCCCGCTGCTCGATGCGGGCATCCGGGTGTTCGAATGGAACGGCCCCATGCTGCACGCGAAGACCGCCGTGGCAGACGGCCGATGGTCGCGCATCGGGTCGAGCAACCTGAACCTTGCGAGCTGGCTCGGCAACTGGGAGCTTGATGTCGCCATCGAGGACGGGGCCTTTGCGGCCGAGATGGAGGCGATGTTCGAGGCCGACCTGCAAAACGCGACGGAGATCGTGCTGGACCTGGGCCGGGTGCATTCCGCGGCGCGGCGTCCGCGGCGGCGCAACGGGCGCGGCAGCCCGGGCCGCCTGGCTGCAGGCGCCGTGGGCCTGGGCAGCGCGGTCAGCGCCGCGC
>CAXTUQ010000565.1:0-4130 GCA_964247405.1 uncultured Acetobacteraceae bacterium | reverse complement strand
ACCAGGATGACCCCGCCATGCGCACCGCCCTCTATGCCCGCGTCTCGACCGAGCGCCAGGAGCGCCAGCAAACCATCGACAGCCAGCTCGCCGCCTTGCGCGCCTGGGCCGCCGCACAAGGCCGTCCGGTAAGCGACGAGCACGTCTTCCGCGACGAGGGCTACAGCGGCAGCCGGCTCGACCGGCCCGGTCTCGACGCGCTGCGCGACGCCGTGCGCGACGGTGCCGTGGGCACGCTGATCGTGCTGACCCCGGACCGCCTGGCGCGCAAGTATGCCTATCAGGTGCTGCTGCTCGAGGAGTTCCGTCGCGCAGGCGCCGAGGTGGTGTTCCTGCAGCACCCGATCTCGGACGACCCCAACGACCAGCTCCTGCTGCAGATCCAGGGCGCCATCGCCGAGTATGAGCGCGCCGTGCTCGGCGAGCGGTTCCGCCGCGGCAAGCTGCAGAAGGCGCGCGATGGCCACTACATCACCGGCAGCCCCGCTTACGGCTACAGCTACGTGCCGCGCCGCGACGCCGTGCCCGGCCACATCGTCGTCAACGAGCAAGAGGCCGAACTGGTGCGCCGGGTGCATGGCTGGTTCACCGACGAGCAAACGACCATTCGCCAAGTCATCAAACGCCTCAATGCCGGCCCCGACCTGCCGCGCTCCGGCCGTCCCGCCTGGTCGGCGTCCACGGTGCACCACATGCTGGCCGACCCGATCTACATCGGAACCGCCTACGCCAACCGCTACACCTACATCCCGGCAACAAAGCCGCGCAGCCCCCGCGGTGCACGCAATAACCCAGGCCGGCGCCGCCTCAAGCCGCGCGAGCAGTGGATCGCCATTCCCGTGCCGGCGTTGGTCGACCAAGGCACCTGGGACCGGGCACAAGCGCAGCTCGCGCGCAACGCCGCGCTTTCGTTCCGCAACAACACCCGGCACAGCTACCTGCTGCGCTGCCTGCTCACCTGCGAGGTGTGCGGGCTGGCCATGTACGGCATCACCCGACGCGCGTCGGCGCGGAAGCCCGTGCGGCAAGTCTACGAATGCCACGGCAAGGACTGCATCCTGAGTGCGCGGGCCACCGCTTGTCCCAGCCGCACCGTCCCTGCCGAGGAGATCGAGCCGGTCGTATGGAACCACGTCGCGGGCCTGCTTGCCGACCCCGACCAGCTCTTGGCGCAGTTCGACCGCTTCGCTGCCGCTGCCGACGCCGGCTCCGCCCGGGAGCAAGCCGCCGAGCAGCAGCTGCGCACCCGGCTGGACCGGACCGCACGCGCCGACAAGCGACTACTGGACGCCTACCAGGCCGGCGCGATCAGCTTGTCCGAGCTGTCCGAACGTCGCCAGCATCTCGCGCAGGAGCGCCAGGCATTGGAGCAGCAGCAAGGGGAACAAGCGCGCCTGCGCCAGCAGCGGCTCCAGGCCGAGGCGGTGCGGACCAACGTGGCGGCGTTCTGCGAACGCATCCGCGGCCGCCTGGCCGAGGCAACCTTGGCGGAAAAGCAGGCCATCTTGCAGCTGGTGGTTGAGCGCATCATCGTCGGCGAAGGCCGTCTGGAGATCCGCCATGTCATCCCACTGCGCTCCCCACCTCCGGGCGGCAACGGCCCCATGCCGCCCAAAGCCACGCGATTGCGTACGGACGGTGTGGACTGTACACCGCTGGGCCGGCACGTCAGGCCACAGCGCTGCCAGCGCCCGCTCCAGCCCGGCCCCGCCATCGGTGATCAGGAACTCCGGCGTGCCCGCCGAAACCCTCGGGTTTGCGGCCGAGGCCGCGTGCGATCAGGCCGTCCAGCACCCCGCGCCAGGCCGCCTCGCTCTCGCCGCCCATGTTCTTGACGGCAAGCAGCACCTTCTGCCCGTCCCGGCGCACGCCGAGAACCACCAGCAACGAGATGTTCGTCGCCTTGCGGTCCAGCCGCACCCGCACGACCGTGCCGTCCAGGATGAGCCGCACCACGTCCTCCCCGGCCAAGTCACGCCCGTTCCAGGCGTCCCAGTCCGTCTTGACCTTGCGCCACGTGCGGCTGACCACGTCCTTGCCCACCGCACCGCCGAACAGGGCGGCCAGCGCGCGCTTGACACGGCGTGTGTTGGTGCCGGACGGTAGGCGCCCGCGATCAGCGCCTCGACCTGCTTGGTCATCCGGGCATACCGGGGCAATGCCGCGCTGCGCCACTCCTGCGTGCTCCCGCCCTCGACCGTCATGCGCGCCCGAGGCACGCTGATCTCCACCGGACCGAAACTGCCCAGCAGCTGGCGCTCCCGTGTCCCGTTCCGGTAGCCCCTCGGCGCCTCCGATCCCGCTCGTAGCGTCCGCGTCCCAGCGCCGCGTCCAGCTCCTGCCCGATCAGCTCCTCAATGAACCCGCGCACCCGCTCCCGGATGCCCGCCTCGATTGGGTCAAACCAGACGTCCCCGGCAAACAGCGCGGTGCCGTTTGCTTGCGCCTTTGTGCTATTCTCTTCCATGGCGTGGTCTCCACCGGCGCTCGAACGCCGGAAATGGTTCGTTGAACAAACCAGAGACTACGCCACCAACCTATTTCCACCACCCCCGCGACGGCACCACACCTGTAGCGGCGCCGTCACTGACCGGCCCGGTCTCGCCAAGGCGCTTGACCACCTTCGTGCGGGCGATGCGCTCGCGGTGTGGAAACTCGACCGCATCGGCCGCTCGCTCGGCCACGTCGTCGAATTGGTGGCCGGGCTGCACGCCAGGGGCATTGGCCTCAAGGTGCTGACCGGCGGCATCGACACGACCAGTTCCACGGGCCGGCTGGTGTTCGGTATCTTTGCGACGCTGGCGGAGTTTGAGCGGGACCTGATCCAGGAACGCACCTTGGCAGGACTCGCCGCCGCCCGCGCTCGCGGCCGCACCGGCGGCAGGCCGCGGCTGATGACACGTGCCAAGCTGCGCACGGCCATGACGATGATGGCCGACCGGAACAACATCGCTACGGACGTTGCCGAGCAGCTCGGCATCTCCGTCAGCACGCTTTACGCCTACGTGGACGGCGAGGAGCAGTCCAAGCCGCGCGCGCAGAAGCTGCTCGGCCGCTGATCAGCGGATGCCGGTCTCCTTCCTGACGGCGGAGCAGGAGCGCCGCTACGGCCGCTACGCCGGCGAGCCCAGCACGGACCAGCTTGCCCGCCACTTCCATCTCGACGATGCAGCGAAATCCGAAGGATTTGCGCGGGACCGTGAATTGGCCACGGCCAAGCGCTGGGATCACATGCGGCTGGGCTTTGCCGTGCAGCTCGGCACGGTGCGGTTCTTGGGCACGTTCCTGGACGATCCGGTTGACGTGCCTGCCGGTGTGGCCGGCGATATGGCGCGCCAGCTCAGGATCGCCGACCCGGCCTGTCTCGCCTTTTACCGCGAGGGCCGAGTCCGTTGGCAGCACGCCCGGGAGATCCGCGCCGGTTTTGGCTACCGCCAGTTCACCGATCCGTTTGTCCGCTTCCGCTTGGCACGCTGGCTGTATGCCCTGTGCTGGACGGGCACGGATCGGCCGAGCGTGCTGTTCGATCGCGCAACAGCCTGGCTGGTGACGGAGAAAGTCCTTCTGCCGGGCGCGTCGGCCCTTGAGCGCCTGGTCGCACGCATCCGCGCCCGGGCCGCCAGCCGGCTCTGGCGCACCCTCACCCGGGACGTGACATCCGAGCAGCGCGCGCAGCTTGACACCCTGCTGGTTGCCGGCGAGGGCGGCCGTTCCAGCCCGCTGGACCGTCTGCGCGACGGTCCATACTTGCGCAGCGGCGCCGAGCTGTCCCGTGCCGTCGCCCGACTTGACGAGGTGCGCGCGCTGACACTGGGACTGCCCACCGTAACCCATATGCCCCCGGGCCGGGTCACGGCATTGGCTCGTTTCGCCACCGTCGCCAAGGCGCAGGCCGTGGCGCGAATGCCGCTGGAGAGGCGCATGGCAACGCTGCTCGCTTTTGTGCGGACGCTGGAGGCAAGCGCCCAGGACGATGTGCTCGACCTGTTCGACATCGTAGTCACCACCCTGTTCACCGACGCGGCCAAGATCGGCAAGAAGGCCAGGCTGCGCACCCTCCGCGACCTTGATGCCGCCGCGCTCCAGATCCGCCGTGCCGGTGGTGTGCTGATGGACGACGCGGTGGAGGA
>CAXTUQ010000564.1:0-4136 GCA_964247405.1 uncultured Acetobacteraceae bacterium | reverse complement strand
GCGCCCGCAGTCCCGGGCTTGCGGAAGGCCACGTGAAACCGGCCAAGCCCGGTGCTGTGGCCCTCGACGATGGATGGCGGGGTTCTGCCAACGCTGTATGGCGGGCCGTTGCCGCCCGAGGGCGCGGTGAACTGTCGGGCGAGAAGCCGTGAACGGCTCGGCGAGGCCGCTGCGGAGTACGCGCCGGTGTCTTGCATCCGGCGCAGCTCCTTCTGCTGCTGGTCGGACAGCTTGGACTGCTTGCCGCGCAGTTTGCCCCGGGCGCCGTGGAAAGAGCACGCAACCCGCCGCCGATTGATGCGGCCATCGGCATGACTTTCTCATCCGCCGGCATCATGGGCCGTGATGAAGTGGAGCGACCTGCGCTGCTTCCTGATGCTCGCGCGGCAGGGCCGTCGTCACGGCGAGCCGTGTCAGCACCGCCCCGACGTTCGCGCCGTAGGGTGCACGGTGGGCTTCGGCGCTCCGAAGCAAACGCCCGACAGGGTGAGCGGCGGCGAGGCGGCGCCCATGTCGGGCAAACCCAGCGGCGAGCGGCGGCATGGCTGGACGCTTCCCTAGTAGCCCGGGTCCTCGTCGGTGAGCTGCTGCACGGCGGCGACGATGGCGGCGGTGAGAGGCGTGGCCAGGATGACCCCGAATAGGCCGAAGAGCAGCCCGAGCGCGGTCTGCGCGACGAGCGTCAGCGCCGGCGGCAGGGCGATGGCGCGCTGCTGGATCAGCGGCGCGGTGACGTTGCCCTCGAACGTTTGGACGGCGGTGTAGAGCAGCGCCACGTAGAGCGCCTGCTGCCAGCCCATCAAGAAGGCGATCAGCACGGCCGGCACCGCGCCCGCGATGGCGCCGACATAGGGCACGAAGTTCGTGATCCCCGCGACCACGGCCAGGATGAACACCAGCGGCATGCCCAGCAGCCACAGGCCGACGCCGACCAGCGCCCGCCCACGACCAGCATGTCCAGGAACTGCCCCACGAGCCATTCCCGCAGGTCGTTGCCCACGCGGTCCATGACCCGGCGCGTCTTCGGCCGCCGCGCCTTGGGCAGCAGGTGCGCGAACCCATGCACGTACTGCGCGGGGGCGGCGGCCATGTAGAGCGCTGCGACCAGGATCAGGCCGACCGTGCCGAGCAGGCCGAGCACCGACCAGAGCGCGCCCGCGAGCGCCCGGCTAGGCGCAGCAGGACCGAGCCGATGCCGCCGTCAGGGCTGGCGCCGGGGCCGGCCGAGGCTGCGCCGTCCGACCCGAGGCCGAACGGCAGCCGCGCGAGCAGGCCGCGCGCCCAGTCGGTCTGCTACAGCTGCGCCTGCAGCGCGGCGAGCTGCCGGCCGGTGCTGTCCTGGAGCTGGGTGGCCCGGTGGGCCAGGTCCGGCCCGAACCACCAGCCCAGCCGAAGAAGCCGACCAGGAGCACCAGCATGGCCAGCAGGCCCCAGCCCGTGCCGATGCCGGCCAGGCGCCCGATCCACGCCGCGGCGCCGCGCAGCAGGACGGCGGCGAGCACGGCGGCGAGGACGATCATCACCACCTCGCCAGCGTGGCGGCCAGCAGCACGACCACCGCCGCCGCCGCGACCGCCTGCAGCAGCGTCTTGATGCCCTCCAGCGCCGTGGCCACGCGGGCGAACGGGGCGTTGTCGGGCTTCTCCGAGTAGCCGTCCGCGTCCGGCATGGGGCGATCTCCGATCAAAGGCGGAACTTGCCTGGGGCGGGTGCGCCCGCATCGGCCGGACGCTGCGGGGAACCCGGCCCGAGTTGCCGATCCACGCCGCCGCACTCGCCGGGGGTGCACGTCAGCGGCAGCTCGCGTTCCCGGCATCCGCAACGGCCAGGACGGTGATGGTCGCCGGCGCGAGCTGCACGGTTCCGGGCGGCACGCGGCTGCCGTCCAGATTTGGGAGCGCGTCGTTCGCCCCGAGCGCAAGCTCGTGCCCGTTCAGCCGGACATGGGTGTTTTCCAACTCCTGCCCCGCCGCCGTGAGCGTGTAGCGCTCCGCCGGCGTCGGGAGGGCGACAGACGCCGGCTGTGTCCGGCTCGTGTTGATCGCCAGCAGCGCCAGGCCGCCCGGCACGCTGCGCAGGCAGTGCGCGTAGGCGTGCAGGCCCGGGCCGTTCGCCACGCCGGGATCAAGGACGGTGGTGCCCATGGTCCTGCGCCAAAGCAGCGCACCCCAGAAACTGGGCTTGGGTTCGAAGCTGCTTTCGTCCAGGAGGCCGTAGTCGCTGGACGCCAGCGTGTTGTGGATGACGACGGCCACCTCCTGACGCGCGAGCCGGCCGAGCTGGTCGAGGGAGCGGGAGGTGTCCAGAAAGGTGCTGGCCCAAGGATTGCCGCCGCAGGCGGCATCTGCCGTTTCCGTGTTCCAGAACGGCTTGCCGGGCATGAACCGGTCGCGCACCCCGCGGTAGTAGGCGAGTGTCTGGTCAGTGCGCCCGAGCCAGTCCTCGGACAGCGCCTGGTCGGCGCTGGTCTGGTGCCCCATGGCCGCGCAGCGCTGCGACACCGCTCCGTAGTGGTGGTAGGAGAATGCGTTGGCGTCGCCCGTCGAAGCGGCCAGACCGGCGGCAGGAAGCACCTCCATGTCGCCGTACCCGCCTTCGGCGACGCCCCAGTCGCCGGTCGTCTCCCGACGGAGCCGGGAGCGAGGAGCTTTATGCCCGGATGCTCCTGGTGCATGAAGGTGTCGAAGCTCCGAAAGTCGCGCCCGAACGCCGCCGCGTCGTAGCCTTTGGGCGCGCCACCCTTCGAGGCCATCGTCGGCTCGTTGAAGTACTCCGTGGCGGCGACCGTCCCGCCATGAGCCGTGGTGAAGGTGAGCCAGGTGCGCACCTGGTCTGGCCGCCAAACCTCGTCGGACCCGCGCGTGCCGACCCCGTTCGGCACTGAGGTGACGATGGGCGCGTCCACCGCGCGCGAGAGGTCGATGGCCCCCAGCCACTGCTGGCACGTGAGGACGCCGCCATAGCCCGCTGGCGGGTCTTTGGGCGGCGTGTCCGTGTCGGCGAAGAAGGTGGTGTTGGCCCAGGTGCCGCTGATCCGGACGTAGGCCGGACCGAGTGCGCGCGCCATGGCGCGCAGCCGAGGGTTGGCCAGGTCGATCGGAGGACGGTACTGGTACAGGTCGGCGCTCATCCCGGCGGGTGCGCTGCCGCCCTGGGCACCGCTGCCGGACTGGCCGGTGACCCCGGCCGGCGCTGTCGGAATCTCCTTGTATGGCTTCCAGAACCGGCCGCCGGTCACTTCCAGCATCTCGACGTTGTACGACTGGTAGCGCTCGTCCACCTGGCCCACACGCTTCATGGCCGTGGGGGCGAGTTGAACGGCTTGAGTCTGCGCCTGTGCCGTGGACGTCATTGCCGCAAAGGCCGAAAGCGTTGTCACTGCGAACGGTGCTTTCGGTCCCATGGTCCTGTTCCAGCCCTCGTTCAGGTCATTCCGCACGAAAGCCCGGCCATTTCGTGCCTGTCCCGGCGGTTACGCCTTGGCTTCCTCGCCCGCCAGCCACACGCCGGCGGCCGCGAGCATCGCCTCGATGCCGGTGCGCAGGGTGGGGTCGATCACGGGTGCGAAGTCCGGCGCATGGTTGGCGGGAAGCTCGTCGAGCTTGCCCGCCTGCTCGGCCTGGTCGAACGTGTCCGGATCGATGCCGCCGACCACCCAGAACACCACGGGGACGTCCCAGGCGGCGCCGAACAGGCCAAAGTCCTCGCTCGCCGTCGCGGGCTCGATCTCCTGCACCCGGTCCGGGCCGAATTGGCGTGCCAGGGCCGCCGCCACCTTGCGCGTGGCGGCCTCGTCGTTGCGGGTCAACGGATACTCGCTCAGCACCGAGTAGTCGGGCGGCTTCGGCGCGCCCGACGCGGCGGCCTCCGCTTCCAGGATACGCTTGATCGCGGACAGCACGCGGGTGCGCACCTGGTCCTTGAAGGTGCGGACGTTGAGCCGGAGCAGGGCGCGGTCCAGGATGACGTTCTCGCTCATCCCAGCCCGGAGGGTGCCGACCGTGACCACGGCGCTGTCCGTTATGGCCACCTCCCGCGACACCACGGCCTGCAGGCGCATGACGCTGGAGGCCGCCATCACCGTAAGCGTTGGTGCCCGGCCCTTTTTCCTTGCTGACATCTGACTGTGATTTGTC
>CAXTUQ010000563.1:296-4137 GCA_964247405.1 uncultured Acetobacteraceae bacterium | reverse complement strand
GCGGCAGCGGATGACGGCGCCGGGCACCACGGGGGCGGGGGCGAGCACGAGGGCATCGGCCGGGTCGCCGTCGTCGGCGAGGGTGCCGGGGATGAAGCCGTAGGCCACGGGGTAGGCCATGGGGGTGAACAGGAAGCGGTCCACGAACACGGCGCCGCTGTCCTTATCGACCTCGTATTTGACTTGGCTGCCTTGCGGGATCTCGATCACCACGTTGATGTCGTGCGGCGCGTCCTTGCCGGTCGGGATTTTGGAGATGTCCATGGTGCGGTTCCATCATGTGTTCGGGCGGCGGGACCATAGCCGCGTGCCTGGGGCTTGCCAACGCGATGGAGGGTGATGTCTTGGGTTGGACGCCGGGTTTCGACCGCAAGCAGACCCTAGCTTCTGCCCAGCGCTTCCAATGCCGCTAGGGTAGTGACATGATGGTAGATCGTTGTGATAGGACGCCGTTTGAGCATTTCCTGAAGCTGTGGCTTTA
This sequence comes from uncultured Acetobacteraceae bacterium, assembly GCA_964247405.1. Taxonomy (GTDB): domain Bacteria; phylum Pseudomonadota; class Alphaproteobacteria; order Acetobacterales; family Acetobacteraceae; genus CAHJXG01. Next base: position 3,656 of record CAXTUQ010000563.1, on the reverse strand, counting down.
GGTCCTGGTCCACGCGCCAAATCATTTCGAAAAGGCGTTTCGTCACTGCGAGTTGGTCACAACCTTCCAGCGGATCGGTCCGGTTTTCCCCTCGGGCGGCAGATATTTGACGCTCGGCGGCAAGCCAGAAATGTATCCAGAGTGGGAAATCAACGAAAATGATGGTGTCTGCCGCTGCTAGCCTTCGCTCGACGCTGGGCCAAGGACCCCAACCATCTACAATCCAGCTTTCACCACATGCTATGTCGTCGAGTCTTCGGGCGACTACATCGTTGTCTGCCTGTATCCAACCGGGAAGCCATTGAATTTGATCAACGGAGAAGAACGGCAAATCGTGTTGCTCGGCCAATCGCCTGCCCAAGGTGGACTTACCACCTCCGGCGTTGCCGATGATCGCTACCCGCTTCATGCATCCAGATAACGCAGCAGATGCCACTCGTGGAAGGACTGCTTTCCACCTACCGCGGAAACTCAAATCGAGACAAGCGCCGACGCGGGGCCGCCTTGAGGGCAGAAGCGGTGGCGTGATAAAGCTAGGGCCGGGGCGCCTGTAGCTCAGTTGGTTAGAGCGGGCCGCTCATAACGGTTTGGTCGCAGGTTCAAGTCCTGCCGGGCGCACCCGCTTGTCCCCCGATCCCGGCACCCCTAAACACGTCGAGACACACGCCTCCAGGAGCCTGCGCCATGGCCAGCTACCAATACGTCTATGTCATGAAGGACGTAACCAAGAACTTCCCCGGCGGGCGGGAGGTGTTCAAGGGCATCACCCTGTCCTTCCTGCCCGGCGTGAAAATCGGCATCCTCGGCGTGAACGGCGCGGGCAAATCGACCCTGCTCAAGATCATGGCGGGGATCGAGACCGAGTACGGCGGCGAAGCCTGGGCGGCCGAAGGCGTGCGCGTCGGCTACCTGGAGCAGGAGCCGAAGCTCGACGAAAGCAAGACGGTGGCGGAGAACGTGCTGCTCGCCTTCGGCCCGCTGACCGCGGCGCTGGCGCGGTTCAACGCGATCTCCGAGGAGTTCGCCGAGCCGATGGACGACGACAAGATGACGGCGCTCTTGGCCGAGCAGGCGGAGCTGCAGGAGAAGATCGACGCGGAGGACGGCTGGGACCTCGACCGCCGGGTGGAGATCGCGCTCGATGCGCTGCGTTGCCCGCCGCCGGACTCCCCCGTGACGCGCTTGTCAGGCGGCGAGCGGCGCCGGGTGGCGCTGTGCCGGCTGCTGCTGGAAAAGCCGGACCTCTTGCTGCTGGACGAGCCGACCAACCATTTGGACGCGGAAAGCGTCGCCTGGCTGGAGCGCACCCTGCGCGAGTTCGCCGGCACGGTGATGATTGTCACCCACGACCGCTACTTCCTGGACAACGTGACCAACTGGATTCTGGAGATCGAGCGCGGGCGCGGCTACCCGTTCGAGGGCAACTACTCGTCCTGGCTGGCGCAGAAGCTCAAGCGGCTGCAGCAGGAGGAGAAGGAGGAAAGCTCCCGCCAGCGCGCCCTGGCCGCCGAGGAGGAGTGGATCCAGAGCAGCCCGCGCGCCCGGCAGACCAAGAGCCGCGCCCGCATCGCCAAGTACGAGGAGATGCAGCAGAAGTCGCTGGAGATGCAGACGGGGGTGGCGGAGATCGTCATCCCGCCGGGTCCGCGGCTGGGCGGCCTGGTCATCGAGGCCGACAAGGTGCGCAAGGCCTACGGCAACCGGCTCTTGATGGACGATCTCGACTTCAAGCTGCCGCCCGGCGGCATCGTCGGCGTGATCGGCCCGAACGGCGCCGGCAAGACGACGCTGTTCCGCATGATCACCGGGGAGGACCACCCGGATTCCGGCGCGCTCAAGGTGGGCGACACCGTGAAGCTCGGCTACGTCGATCAGTCCCGCGACAGCCTGGACGCCTCGAAATCGGTCTGGGAGGAGATCAGCGGCGGCACCGACGTGATCTATCTCGGCAAGCGCGCGGTGCCGTCCCGCGCCTACGTCGGCGCGTTCAACTTCAAGGGGTCGGACCAGCAGAAGAAGGTCGGCATCCTGTCGGGCGGCGAGCGCAACCGGGTGCACCTGGCGAAGATGCTGAAGTCCGAGAGCAACGTCATCCTGTTGGACGAGCCGACCAACGACCTGGATGTGGACACGCTGCGTGCGCTGGAGGAGGCGCTGGCCGAGTTCGCAGGCTGCGCCGTCATCATCAGCCATGACCGCTGGTTCCTGGACCGGCTGGCGACGCACATCCTGGCCTTCGAGGGCGACAGCCACATCGAGTGGTTCGAGGGCAACTTCCAGGCCTACGAGGCGGACAAGCGACGACGGCTCGGCGCCGAAGCGACCGAGCCGCACCGGATCAAGTACCGGCCGCTCGCCCGCTAACCCGCGCCCGGCGCCTCCGTCATGAACCCGGCCTGGGTGATCCGGACCGGACGGATGGTGCTGTCACCCGTGGGCTGGCAGGACCTGCCGGACCTGCGGGCGTTGAAGGGCGATCCTCTTGTGTTCGCGCACATGCTCGGCGGCGTGCGGTCGCCGGGCCAAGTCGCGGAGGAACTGGCGCAGGACATCGCGTTCTGGCCGGCGCACGGGATTGGCAGGTGGCTGGCGCGGGACGCGCCGGGCCAGCCCGCCCTCGGCCTGACCGGCGTGCACGAGCGCCCGGACGGCCGCGGCATGGGGCTCCGCTTCGCCTTCCGGCCAGAAATGCGGGGGCGCGGGCTGGCGCGGGAGGCCGCCGGGGCGGCGCTGCGCTTCGCCCATGACCAGGCCGGGCTGCGCCGGGTCGTGGCGGTGGCGCGGGACAGCAACTTCTCGTCCCGCGTCCTGCTTGGCGCCATTGGCATGAGGCCGTGCGACGCGTTTGAGCGCGACGGCCATCCCATGCTGGTGTTCGAGAGCGTGGCTACGCCGCGGCCGCCTGCTGGCGCATGGCGTTGATCAGCGCGCCGACGTCATTGTTGTTGCGGGAGATGTAGGCTGCATAATCGCTGCGCTGGGTCACGCGCAGGCTGATGCCCTCGGCGACCACGTCGATGATCTTGGGCCGCCCGGTCGCGTTGCTGACCACCCACTGCACGTTGTTCGGCTGCTGGTTGGGGCGGCGAATCACCGTGCCGACCAGGCTGTTGCCTTCCTGCTGGGTCGTGGTGGTCGGGTTGAACGTGACGCCCTGGAACTGGCCGAGCTTGCCGGCGATGTTGTTCAGCAACACCGCGTGGAAAAGTTGGGTGAACTGCTGCTGCTGGGGCGGTGTCGCAGTGCGCCAGTAGCGGCCAAGGCAGAAGCGGGCGATGCCCTCCACGTCCACAGACTCCTCGATGAGCGGGCCAAGGCGGCGCTTCTTTTCCTCGTAGGAACCGGGGCCGTTGACGATGC
>CAXTUQ010000563.1:0-286 GCA_964247405.1 uncultured Acetobacteraceae bacterium | reverse complement strand
CAGCGCGGTGCCGAGCTGCACCACGAACCCGGTGGCGTCTCCGGCCGGCTGCGCCCAGGCGCGTGCCCCAGGCCGGAGGGTGAGGACCGCCGTGACAGCCACGGAGTAGGTCAGGAGGTCGCGGCGTGTCAGCATGGCTTTGCTTTCGATGATCGTGTGGCGGTTCTACGGCGTGGGGTCTATGGTCCCACACACAGACCGGCGGAACGTGCAGCGGAGCATGATGTTGCGCGTCGCCGGCCAGTTACTAAATGGGCGTGGACGTTGCGCCACGCCAGCATAGCCG
>CAXTUQ010000562.1:0-4139 GCA_964247405.1 uncultured Acetobacteraceae bacterium | reverse complement strand
GGGTGGTGCCGCCGGGCTGGCCGTGGCCGCGGCGGCGGCCATTGGGGCCGGCGCGGGCGCGACGGCAAGTGCGGCCGGGCAGGCGGCGGACACTGCGCAGGTCGAGGCGCGCAACCAACGTGGCCGCGAGGGCCGGCTCATCCTGGCCGTGCGCACGACCACGCCTGAACAGGTCAGCCAGGTGACAGGCCTTATGCAGCAGGCTGGCGCCTCGAAGACCGAAGCAGTGACGCGCGCCGACCAGGCACTCACCGCGGGCGTCAGTTCGGCGGGCTGGACCGGGGATTAGCCCTGCTCCAAATTGCTGAGCTCAGCAGCCAACCCAAAGGGTCGGGCCACCCGTCGCCGGGCAGCCCGCCAGCAAGGGCCTTCGGTTTAGGCGAGCTTGAGGTTGGTTGCGGCGGCTTTGCCACGTTCCATCGCGACCTCGTAGCTTACCTTCTGGCCGTCGTTCAGCCCGTTCAAACCGGCCGCCTGAACGGCGGTGATGTGCACGAACACGTCCTTGCTGCCGTCCTGCGGCATGATGAAGCCGAAGCCCTTGGTGGCGTTGAACCACTTTACGGTGCCGATAGCCATTCGTACTTAACTCCTGGGACGCACGGCCGACCGTGCGGTGGTTGGGTCGATTGAACTGCTGCCCCGCGGCCTCAGTTCGGCAGAACAGTCATTGCACTACGCGAGCTTCAGGTTTGTGGCAGCGGCCTTGCCACGCTCCATCACCACTTCGTAGCTGATATTTTGGCCCTCATCCAAGCCGCGCAGACCGGCCGCCTGGACAGCAGTGATATGGACGAAAACGTCCTTGCCGCCATCCTGGGGCATGATGAAGCCAAAACCCTTGGTGGTGTTGAACCATTTTACTGTGCCGGTCGCCATAACTGCGTCGCTCTCCGTCTTTGCTGCATGCAACAGCGCAAGCAGCGAGACAATCGGGCCTTTAGACGGCTTGTGGGCACCCGAGGATAGCGGAGGCGCAGCAAGGCTAGTCAAAAACACGACTGATTTGTTATGGGCGCAGAAAGCGCTTGGCAAGTCAATTGAAACGAGATGACACCGCGGGCCACGCGAACCGCGCGAATCGGCCAAAAGCGTCCTCCACCCCGGCTTTTTCTGCGCTTGCTCAAAAAAAGGGGCGGACCCTGCGGTCCGCCCCCTGTTTCGCTGGTGCTGTGCTGGCTGGGCTTAGAAGTCCATATCGCCCATGCCGCCCATCCCACCCATGCCGCCGCCGCCGCCGGGCATCCCGCCGGCCGGCTTCTTTTCCGGACGCTCGGCGATCATGGCCTCTGTGGTGATCAGCAGGCTGGCGACCGAGGCCGCATCCTGCAGCGCCGTGCGCACGACCTTGGTCGGGTCGATGATGCCGGCGGCAACCATGTCCTTGAACTCGGCGCCCTGCGCATCGAAGCCGAAGTTGTAGTCGCCGTTCTCCAATACCTTGCCGGCGATCACAGCGCCATCCTCGCCGGCGTTCTCGGCGATCTGCCGCAATGGGGTCTGCACCGCCTTTCGCACGATCTCGATGCCGAAGCGCTGGTCCTCGTTCTCGGGCTTGAGTTGCGCCAGGATCAGGCTGGCGCGGGCCAGGGCCACGCCGCCGCCGGGCACGATGCCCTCCTCGACAGCCGCGCGGGTCGCGTGCAGCGCATCGTCCACCCGGTCCTTGCGCTCCTTCACCTCGACCTCGGTGCTGCCGCCGACGCGGATCACCGCGACGCCGCCAGCCAGCTTGGCCAGGCGCTCTTGCAGCTTCTCGCGGTCGTAGTCGCTCGTGGTCTCCTCGACCTGCGCGCGGATCTGGTTGCAGCGACCCTTGATGTCGTCCGCCGAACCGGCGCCCTCCACCACGGTCGTGTTCTCCTTCTCAATCAGCACGCGCTTCGCACGGCCCAGCATGGCCAGCGTGACGCTTTCCAGCTTGATGCCGAGGTCCTCGCTGATGACCTGCCCACCCGTGAGGATCGCGATGTCTTCCAGCATCGCCTTGCGGCGATCGCCGAAGCCCGGCGCCTTCACGGCCGCAACCTTCAAGCCGCCGCGCAGCTTGTTGACGACCAGCGTCGCCAGCGCCTCGCCCTCGATGTCCTCGGCGATGATCAGCAGCGGACGGCCCGACTGCACCACCGTCTCCAACAGCGGCAGCATGGTCTGCAGGCCCGACAGCTTCTTCTCGTGGATCAGGATGTACGGCTGATCCAGCTCAGCCACCATCTTCTCCGCATTCGTGATGAAGTACGGGGAGATGTAGCCGCGGTCGAACTGCATGCCCTCGACGACGTCGAGTTCCGTCTGGATGCCCTTGGCCTCCTCGACGGTGATGACGCCCTCGTTGCCGACCTTCTGCATCGCTTCCGAGATCATCCGGCCGATCTCGGACTCGCCGTTGGCGGAGATGGTGCCGACCTGCGCCGTCTCGGACTCGGTGGTGATCTTGCGGGTGCGGTCCTTCAGCTCGGCCACGATGGCGGTCACGGCGGCATCGACGCCGCGCTTCAGATCCATCGGGTTCAGCCCGGCGGCCACGCCCTTGGCGCCTTCGCGCACGATGGCCTGGGCCAGCACCGTCGCGGTGGTGGTGCCGTCGCCGGCGATGTCGTTGGTCTTGGTCGCCACCTCGCGCAGCATCTGCGCGCCCATGTTCTCGAACTTGTCGGCCAGCTCGATTTCCTTGGCGACCGTCACGCCGTCCTTGGTGATGCGCGGGGCGCCGAAGCTCTTGTCGATCACCACGTTGCGGCCCTTCGGCCCCAGCGTCACCTTGACGGCGTCGGCGAGCACATCCACGCCGCGCAGCATGCGCTGGCGGGCGTCGCCGCTGAACCGTACGTCTTTAGCAGCCATGTTGTATGATCCTTGATTCGTTGGGTCTTGCGTCGGGGCGGCTCAGGCGGCCTTGGCGGACGCCGCAGGGGCCTCGATGATGCCCATGATGTCGCTCTCCTTCATGATCAGGAGCTCCTCGCCATCCAGCTTCACCTCGGTGCCGGACCACTTGCCGAACAGCACGCGGTCGCCAGCCTTGACGTCCAATGCCACGATGGCGCCCTGCTCGTTGCGTGCGCCGGGGCCGGCTGCGATCACTTCGCCTTCCATCGGCTTTTCCTTGGCCGTGTCGGGGATGATGATCCCGCCGGCGGACTTCTCCTCGGCGGTGATGCGCCGGACCACGATCCGGTCGTGCAGCGGACGGAACTTCATGTGGGATCGCCTCCTGTTCAAAGCCCGGCGCGGCCGGGCGTTAGCACTCTCAAGCTGAGAGTGCCAGCGATCTAGAGGCTATGTTTGTTTAAGTCAAGAGCGAAGCAGCATTCCGGCATGGCGAGTGCCAAACTGCTGAGAACGCTCTGTTTTTCCTTTCACATTGCCCAGCATTCTGAAACGCTTGCGTTGCGGCCCCGGAAACAGGGTCGCCGCGTCGCGTGCCTTCGACAACCATTCAGACGCTAGGACTCCTGCATGACCCTGGGACTGCAGCTCAAAGACTACCGGCTCACCACCGCTGAGATCCTCTACTTCCTGCCCGACCATCCCGGCCTGCTGCAAACGTTTATCTGGCAGGACCTCGACCTGGCGCCGCGCTTCCCGGCCCTGCGCCGCTTCCTGGAGTTCTGGCAGCGCGAGCTGGACGGCCCTCTCCATTCCATCCGCATCGCCACCGGCGGGTCGATTCGCCCGGCGTCGGTGCGGCACACGCCCCACCTGCTGCATCTGCACTGAGGGCGACGCATCGACCTTACGGCACGGACCGCCTGCGCGCCAGCGCCAGCCCGAGCGCGACCGAGAGCGCCAGCAGCACCGCCGCCATCGCGACCTGCGCGCCTTGCGACACCCGCACGCCGCCGCCCAGAAGGGCGAACACGGCAGTTTGCGGCACGTAGCCCAGCGCCGAGGCCGCCACGAACGGCCCGGCCGCGACGCCCGACACGCCGGCCAGCAGGTTGAGCAGCAGGTTGCTGCCGACCGGCAGCAGGCGCAGCGTCAGGGTCGCGGCAAACGCGTTGGAGCGAAGGAAACGGCTCAACCGCTCAAGCCGCCCGCCGCCGCGCGCCAGCCAACGGTCCGCCCAGGCCCGCGCCGCCCAACGCGCCCAGTAGAAGTTTCAGAGGTATACCAAATCCTCCGCCAACAGCGCCAGC
>CAXTUQ010000561.1:0-4152 GCA_964247405.1 uncultured Acetobacteraceae bacterium | reverse complement strand
GTCATGATCAGGATCACGTTGCGGAAGTCCACGACCTTGCCGTTGTGGTCGGTCAGCTTCCCGTGATCCATCACCTGCAGCAGGATGTTGAACAGGTCCGGGTGCGCCTTCTCGATCTCGTCGAGCAACAGCACGCAATGCGGGTGCTGGTCGATGGCGTCGGTCAGCAAGCCGCCCTGGTCGAAACCCACATAGCCTGGCGGCGCCCCGATCAGGCGGGAAATGCTGTGCCGCTCCATGTACTCGCTCATGTCGAACCGGGTCAGCTCGATGCCGAGCGTGCTGGCGAGTTGACGCGCCACCTCCGTCTTGCCGACGCCGGTCGGGCCGCTGAACAGGTAGTTGCCGATCGGCTTCTCCGCCTCCCGCAGCCCGGCGCGGGACAGCTTGATCGCGGCGGCGAGCGCCTCAATCGCCTCGTCCTGCCCGAACACCATGGCTTTCAGGTCACGCTCCAGGTTGCGGAGCGTCTCCTTGTCATCGGCCGACACCGACTTGGGCGGGATGCGGGCGATCTTGGCGACGACCTCCTCGACATCGCGCAGCGTCACCAGTTTCCGGCGCTTGCCCTCCGGCTGTAGCATTCGGCTCGCGCCAACCTCGTCGATCACGTCGATCGCCTTGTCCGTGAGCTTGCGGTCGTTGATGTATTTGGCGGAAAGCTCGACCGCGCCGCGGATCGACTCCTCGGTGTAGCGGACCTTGTGGTGCTTCTCGTAGTTGGTCTTGAGGCCGCGCAGGATCCTGACCGCGTCCTCCATTGACGGCTCGTTCACGTCGATCTTCTGGAAGCGCCGCACCAAGGCGCGGTCCTTCTCAAAGTAGTTCCGGTATTCCTTGTACGTCGTGCTGCCCACGCAACGCAGGCTGCCCGCGGCGAGGGCCGGCTTCAGCAGGTTGGACGCATCCATCGCGCCGCCGCTGGTCGCGCCTGCGCCGATGACGGGGTGGATCTCGTCGATGAACAGGATGCTGCCGGGATGCGCCTCCAGCTCCGTCACCACCGCCTTGAGGCGCTCCTCAAAGTCGCCGCGGTAGCGCGTGCCAGCCAGCAGCGCGCCCATGTCGAGGGCGAAGATCGTGGACTTCGCAAGGACCTCCGGCACGTCGCCCTCGACGATGCGCTTGGCCAGGCCTTCGGCGATGGCCGTCTTGCCGACACCGGGATCACCGACGTAGAGCGGGTTGTTCTTGGTCCGCCGGCACAGGATCTGGATCGTGCGCTCGATCTCGGAGTCGCGCCCGATCAGCGGGTCGATCTTGCCGGAACCCGCCTTCTTGTTGAGGTTGACACAGTAGTTGCTCAAGGCGTCCTGGGCGCGCCGACCCGGCTTCTCTTCGCGCTCGTTTTCTGGCGTGTTTTCCTCCTTGGACCCTTGAGCCGGCCGCTGGGCCGAGCGGCCCGGCGCCTTTGCGATGCCGTGCGAGATGAAGTTCACCGCATCGAGCCGGGTCATGTCCTGCAGTTGCAGGAAATAGACTGCGTGGCTTTCGCGCTCGCTGAACAGCGCGACCAAAACGTTAGCGCCGGTCACTTCGTCCCGGCCGGAACTCTGCACATGGATGGCCGCCCGCTGCACCACGCGCTGGAAGCCCGCCGTCGGCTTCGGGTCGCCCGGCCGCTCGGTCGCGAGGCCCGACAGATCCTTGTCAAGGAACTCGCCGAGATCCTGGCGGAGCTTGTCGAGGTCCACCCCGCAAGCACGGAGCACCGTCGCAGCGTCGCTGTCCTCCGCCAGGCCCAGCAGAAGATGCTCAAGCGTGGCATACTCATGCCGGCGTTCGCTGGCGAGGGACAAGGCGCGGTGCAGCGTCTGTTCAAGGTTGCGTGACAACATAGCGATTGACGCTCCTTCGCGCTGGGGTCCTGGAATCTTGCACGGGCCGATTCGGCCCGATGCGGGCCCAAGCAATGGTGATGCCGATGAACATGGGTGGAAATCTCAGTTTTGTGGAGCCTATTCTTTCTCGATCGTGCATTGCAACGGATGTTGGTTCTGCCGGGCCAGGTCCATGACCTGGGTCACCTTGGTCTCCGCCACCTCGTAGGTATAGGCGCCGCAAACCCCGACGCCCCGGCGATGCACATGCAGCATGATGCGCGTCGCCTCCTCGCGATTTTTCTGGAAGAACCGCTCAAGCACGTGGACGACGAACTCCATGGGCGTGTAATCGTCGTTGAGCATGAGCACCTTGTACATCGCGGGCTTGCGCGTCTTGGGCCGCGCCTTCACCACCACGCCGATGGTCGGTCCGTCTCCGCTACCGCCTTTGTCGTTGTCGCTCATCGTTCCAATAGCCTACTACTCTCAAACCCGAGCCACCACGGCGGCGCCGTCGCCAGTCTGGCGCTCCGGCATGGAACGCCCTGGCCGGGAGGGGCGCACCCCCGCTTCGATCAGGCCGGCCACGGTCCCTCCATTGAGAGCATATCGGAACGCCGCGGCTTGAGAAAAGGTTTAGCAACGCCCTGCCCGGATATTCGCCCGGGCCTGCCTTGCCGCAAACAAGAAAACGGCCCGGAGGAGCTCCCCCGGGCCGTTTTCAGCTTCGCTCCGCCAGAGCGCGACGGTTAGGCGGTTTTGCCGAACGACTGCACGGCTAGCGAGAGGCGGCTGCTGATCGGCGCAAACGCCTGCTCAGCCACCTTGAAGGAGGTCTCGGCGACTTGGCTGCTCTGCGTCAGCGCCTTCTCAACCGTTGAGCGGGCCAAGCTGGCCTGCAGGTCGGCCGCGTCCATCAGCGAACGGACGCCAGTCATCGCGCGAAACGCGTTCATGGCATCATCCATCGTGGCCTGCGCGCTGGTGGCCATCAGCTTGCTGAGGTCCTGCAAGCCGGTCGCGAAGATCTGGCTGGATTTCACCAGCGCCTCGACATTACCCTGGCCAAAGGTGACGAGTTGTTCCGCAGTCTGCATCATCGGTTCCTGGTATGGCGGGGCGCCGCCCCGTTTTGGTTGAAAGCTCGTGCCGTCAGCCCCGCTGGCGCGAAGAACGGCGGAGCAGACCGCATCGGACCTCTCGGGCCGTATGCTGCGCTGCAACACGCGGGTTATGTGGATTCGTCACCGAAAGATCAAGCGCTTTTGTGCAATGCAACATAACTCGGCTGCGCCGGCTTCGACTGGATCGTAACGGTTCCATCCTAAGTGACTGACCGGGCTGTCATTGCCGGGCGACAAAGGCTGGACTTTTCCGTCAAAGGCCACTTAAAGTTGCAAACATCACTGATAGGATAGGTCGTAATGACCGGATTTCCGCTTGAACGGCGCTGGATTGCAAGGCTGCTCATGACAGTCTCCATAACAATCACCCTGGCGTATCCGCCCATTCGGCCAGCCTTCGCGCAGATCGGCTCTGACCGTTACGCGTCCATCGTGGTTGATGCGTCGAGCGGGGACATTCTTTCATCGGTGAATGCCGACGAATACCGGTTTCCGGCCAGCCTAACCAAGATGATGACCTTGTATATGCTGTTCGAGGCGCTGCGCGACCGCCGCCTCGCGCTGACGCAGACGGTTCCCGTCTCGGCGTGGGCCGCATCCATGTCGCCCTCCAAGCTCGGGCTGCTGCCGGGCACGGTCATCACGGTGGAGCAGGCGCTGCTGGGCCTGGTCACCAAGTCCGCGAACGACGCCGCCGCCGCGCTCGGAGAGTTGATGGGCGGCGACGAGGAGCGGTTCGCGCAGATGATGACGCTGCGCGCCCGGGCGTTGGGCATGACCCGCACCACCTTCCGCAACGCGTCGGGCCTGCCGGATTGGGGCCAGGTGACGACAGCCCGGGACATGGCGCTCCTGGCCCGCCACCTGATCCAGGATTTCCCGTCGTATTACTGGTATTTCAGCGTGCCGTCCTTCGTGTTCCAAGGGCGCACGATCATGAGCCATCAGCACATGCTGCAATCCTATCCCGGGGCGGACGGGCTGAAGACCGGCTACATCGAGGCGTCCGGCTTCAACGTTGTTACCTCCGCCCTTTGGGGCGGCACCCGGCTCATTGGCGTCGTGCTCGGCGCGGCCTCCGGGTGGGAGCGCGACCAGCACATGGCGTCCCTGCTGGACCAGGGGTTCGAGCGGATGGGCGTGCCGATGCTGACCGCCCGGCGTGACGCCCCTTCTCCCTTCGGCCTGAATGGCCTTATTGGCGT
>CAXTUQ010000560.1:0-4153 GCA_964247405.1 uncultured Acetobacteraceae bacterium | reverse complement strand
TCCGGCGCCTGGGACCGCGGCGGACATCGCCCCGAGCCGCGCGCCGCTGGATGCGTCCCAGCCCACCTCCGTCGTCGGCTCCACCTTTATCCGCGAGAACGTCACGCCGACCGAGAACTACGACCGCATCATCCAGTTCACGCCGAGCGTGCAGAACGTGGAGCCGGTGGGCGGCGGCCTGCAGCAGAACTACCAGGAGACCATCCGCGGCTTCCAATACACCCAGTTCAACACGGTGTTCGACGGCATCGTGCTGCCGGGCCTGCCGACCAACTTCGCGCCGCAGTCGGAAGCCTACTTCCTCGCCCATGACATCGGCTCCGTGCAGGTGGACCGCGGACCCGGCACCGCATCGACGCTGGGCTACGCGACCTTCGGCGGCACGGTGGCGATCAATTCGGTCTCGCCGTCCAACACGGTGCGGGTGAACCCGTACGGGACCGTGGGCACCTGGGGGACCAAGCTGTACGGGCTGCAGTTGGACAGCGGCGCGCTGGCGTCCCTGAACGGGGGGCGCGGCACGCTGGACGTGCAGCGGGTCGAATCACGCGGCGCGATCAGCGGCACCACGACCCGCCGCCTCAACGGCTTCGTCAAGCTCGAAGCGCCGGTCGGCGACAACACGGTGGTGACCTTCCTCGGCAACTACGACCGCAACTTCGTGCACACGCCCTACGGCGCGACGCTCGCGGAGATCCAGCGGTTCGGCCCCAAGTACGGCCTGAACAACGATCCCGCGTCGCAGGCCTATCGCGGCTACAACTACGACGACTACACCACGGATTTCGAATACATCGGCGTCAAGTCCAGCTTCGGCGACGGCTGGGGCGTGGACAACAAGCTCTACACCAACGGCTACTATCAGACCGGCCGGGTCGGGCGCGACCCGAACGGCACCACGCCGAACCTGACGACATCCGCCAGGAACCAGTACTTCTCGAACGGCCTGCCGATCAGGCTGAGCAACGACGTGCCGGGCTATTCCAAGCACAACGACTTCCGCGACTACGGCAACATCCTCCGCCTCACCAAGGAAACCGCCTGGGGCCAACTGCGGGCCGGGGTGTGGATCGACGCCATCAACGCGTCGAACTGGCGCGAGCAGGTCGTGCTCAGCCGCAACAGCATCCAGTACGCCGTGGGCTCGCCCACCGCGCCCGCCTACCAACGGCTGTATCACACCGACCTGCGCACGGAGCAGCCCTATGTGGAATGGGCGCTGACCCCGATCCCCGGCCTCGTCGTCACGCCCGGGCTGAAGTTCACCGCCACCACCCGCACGCTGGACGCCGCCGTCAACAGCGGCACCCGGCTGCCGGCGAACTTCGAGCGGACCTACTCCGACTACCAGCCGTCGGTCGACGCGCGCTACGCCATCAGCAAGAGCTGGACGGTGTATGCGCAGACGGCGCGCGGCTTTCTCGCCCCGCCGATCAACGTGCTCTACACCAGCAGCCCGGCGAACCTCGTGCCGCAATCCACCTGGAACTACCAGATCGGCACCGCCTACCAGACGGACCGCTTCACGGTCGGCGCCGACGGCTACTACATCGACTTCACCAACCGGATCGGCAGCCGCGCCCTGCCGGGCGGCGACAGCGCGTTCTTCAACTCCGGCGGCGCCACGTACCGGGGCCTGGAATTCGAGGGCACGGTCAAGATTGCCTACGGCGCGTCGCTGTACGGCAACTACACCATCAACAGCGCCGACCTGAAGAAGAACGGCGGCCCGCTCTCGGTCACGCCGCGCACCACCGGCGCCGCCGGGGCGCTGTACCACCAGCCGCATGCGTTCGTGAACAACGACCTGCTCTACGGGTCGATCATCGGCAAGTTCATCGGTCCGCAATACCTGCAGGACACGCCGGCCGCCTATCCGATCCGCAGCTACTCGTTCGCCAACCTGGCGCTGGGCTACACATTGCCGGTGTGGAACGGGCGCAAGCTGGATTTCCGCGTGAACGTGGACAATCTCAGCAACAACCGCAGCCTGATCGGCTTGGCCGGCTTGGCCGGCGTGGCAGGCGACGGCGCCACGCCGCTGTTCTGGACCAACCCCGGACGCAGCGCGTTCGTGTCGGTCGCCGCGTCGCTCTGACGCTGCGCACAGCTCCATCCGGCCCCCTCCCTTGCACAACCCCGCCGGGGATGGTTGAAGCCAGGCGGACAACGCCGAGGACCCTCCCATGCACCACGAGATCCTGACCTACCAGGCCGACGGCCTTTCCATGCGCAGCCAGCTTTTCTTCGAGCCCGGCGCCGCCCGGCGCCCCGGCGTGCTCGTGTTCCCGGAAGCGTTCGGCTTGGGCGAGCACGCGATCGGCCGGGCGCAGCGGCTGGCGGGGATGGGCTACGTGGCGCTGGCCTGCGACCTGCACGGGGACGGCCGGGTGATCGACGCGCTGGAGCCGGCCATCGACGCGCTGAAGCCGCTGTTCGCCGACCCGTCCCGCACCCGGGCGCGGGCGAAGGGCGGCCTCGATGCGCTGACGGCGCGGGCGGAGGCGGATGCGGGCCGGGTGGCGGCCATCGGCTTCTGCTTCGGCGGCACCATGGCGCTGGAGCTGGCGCGAGGGGGGGCGGACATCGCCGCCGTCGTGGGGTTCCACAGCGGGCTTGCGAGCGAGGCGCCGAAGTCGGACGCGCGGAACATCCGGGGCCGCGTGCAGGTGTGCATCGGCGCAGACGCCCCGCTGAGCCCGGCCGCGCAGCGCGCCGGGGGCGAGCAGGAGCTGCGGGCCGGCGGCGTGGATTGGCAGATGCACCTTTACGGCAACACGGTGCACAGCTTCACCAACCAGGGGGCGGCGGCGCGCAACAGGCCGGACGCGATCCGCTACAGCGCGGAAGCGGACGCGCGCTCCTGGGCGGCGATGCGGGAGTTGTTCGAGGAAACGCTGGCGGGGTAGGGGCGGTCACTGGCGAATGGACGGCGCGGCCCGGAAAGCCATATGATGCGTCAGATGCAGGAGGTTGATGGCCATGTCTGACCGCGACAAGGAGGCTGCCCTGACGCAAGCTGTGCAGGCTGAGCAGGCCCAGGCAACCCCGGATGAGATTGAAGCGTGGGCACTCCTGGACACCTTTGACGGCCGCATCACGGAAATCGAGCGACGCATAGACCGGGGTCTTGCCCGCCTGGACGCCGGCTAGGCGTTTGGCGGTTTCTGGTGGACTTGCAGCCCTCGTCAAGCTCGTCCGCAACGTCGATCGGCTGCTGAGCGCGGAAGCGAAGCACGGGCAAGCCATCGAGAAGCTCGGGACTGAGATCAGCACGCTTAAAGATCGCGTCACCCGCCTGAAGGCCCGTGAGGACGTCATCGTTGCAGAGGCGAGGTCGGCAGCCAGTGCGGCTGCTGCGCAAGTCGCCATAGCCTCTGTATCGGACATCTCGCGCCGCATCGGCCGATTGGAGGAACGAAGCGGGCAGCGTCGTTTGGACGCCCCCGAGTAGGCATGACCCGGAACAAGTCCGCTCCTTCGCTGCCGCTCCCCTTGCCCCGGCCCGCACGCCTCTTGCCGCTCGGCACGGGGCCGGGCAACTTGGCGGGCATCCCAACGCGAGTCTTCGCCATGCGCTTCCGCGGCCCCATCCTGCAAGCCTGCCTGATGTCGTCCGGCTTCCTGCTGGCCGGCTGCGGCGGTCCCATGCCGCCGCAGGGACGCACGCCCTACGCGCCGAGCGCCGGGATGGAGGCCGTGCTGGCCGAGCACCAGGCGATGTACGCGAAGCCGCTCGCCGGGCTGTCCACGCAGGAAGCGCGGGACGTGCCGACGCTGGCCGACGCGATGCGGGCGACCTTCAACGTGCGCGGGCTGCCGGCGCCGACGACGGAGGTGGCGGAGGTGCGCGACCTGTATGCCCGCGGGGCGGAAAGCGCGCTGCCGGCGCGGCTGTACCGCCCGGCGCAGGCCCGGGACATCCCGGTGATCGTGTTCTTCCCGGGCGGCACCTGGGGGACGGACGACATCTACACGGCGGACGCGACGGCGCGGGAGCTGGCGGCGCGGACCGGGTGGCTCGTGGTGGCGCTCGGGGCGCGGCTGGCGCCGGAGGACGAGTTCCCGGCAGCCCACGACGACGCGTTTGCCGGCTACCAATGGGCGCGCTCGCAGATGCGGGGCTGGGGCGCCGACCCGACCCGGGTGGCGC
>CAXTUQ010000559.1:0-4179 GCA_964247405.1 uncultured Acetobacteraceae bacterium | reverse complement strand
CCCGTGTGTCGGACGGCGCGCTGCTGGTGGGGCCGGCCAGCGCCGGGGCCGACCCCGGGCCGGCCTGCTACGGCGCAGGCGGCACGGCGGCGACCGTTACCGACGCCCACCTGGTGCTGGGCCACCTCCCGCCCTCCTTGCTGGACGGCCGGATGACGCTTGACCCGGCCGCCGCCGCCGCAGCCATCCAACGCGAGGTTGCAGGTCCGCTCGGGCTGGGCTTGCACGAGGCGGCGCGGGGCGTCCTGGCGATCACCGACACCAACATGGTCGGCGCGATCCGGGTGGTGTCGGTCGAGCGGGGGTGGGACCCGCGCAGCTTCACCCTGGTGCCGTTCGGCGGCGCGGGATCGCTGCACGGTGCGGCGCTGGCCTCGCTGCTGGGCATCTCGGCGGTGCTGATCCCACCCGCGCCGGGCCTGCTGTGCGCGGAAGGACTGCTGCAATCCGACCTGAAAGCCGAGTTCCACCGCACGCTGCCGCAGGCGGGAACGGCCAGCGAAGGCGCGATCAACGCAGCGTTGGCGATGCTGCGGGAGGAAGCATTGGCTTGGCTTGAGGCCGAGCAGGTCGCCGAAGCCGACCGTGCCTGCGAGGCCGTGGTCCTAATGCGCTACGAAGGCCAGGGCGGGGAACTGGCGGTGCCGTGGGAGGGGGAGAAGGCAGCGGCCCTCGCGGCGTTCCGGGCGGCGCACCACGCGCTGTACGGCTTCACGATGGACGCGCCGGCCGAGCTCGTGACCCTGCGGGTCGAAGCCACCGGCCGGATGCCGGCGGCAGCCGCCGGGCGCCTGGCCGCGGCGCCGGTGCCGGAGCCGGACGAGGTGCGGACCGTGCATTTCGACGGAGGCTCCCAGGACGTGCTGGTGCTGGACAGGAGGAAGCTGGGCGCTGGGGCTGAATTGCAGGGTCCCGCCATCGTGACGCAGCTCGACGCGACGACGCTGGTGCCGCCGGGGTGGAAAGCGGAGATCCTGGACCCCGGCGCGATCCTGCTGCGCTGCGACAGACGGCCGGCTTGAAGTCGACTCTTGTCGAGTTCCGGGGTGCTGGCTCAGGTCATCTGACGAGCACGGTGACGAGTGCACCGAGCAAGGCTTTGCCGCGTCGGCGCGCGTTGTGTACGAACTGGAAAAAGCCGAGGTGGTCCGGCAGCTTGTCTTGCGAGATGCCATGGTGAGGTCGCAGCCAGGAACGCAGCAGTGACCAGCAGCCCTCCGTGTGTGGACGTAGATCTCGCAGTAGCCGTCCCCGTCCTCGTCCTCGTCGCGGGCATACTCGCCTCGGGCGTGGCAGACTGTTTTGTGTTCGTAGCCCAAGCCGGCAGACGCGCGTAGAGGGAGTACTCTTCCGTGTGGACGAGGGTGCGCGGGGCGACGGCGGCTGTGATGATCGGCTTGATCGTGACGACTCGCACGTTGGCCAGAATGTGCAGCATCACCTGGTCACCGCGCTGGATCAGGCCAAGGATCGGTGGCTTGTCCTTCTCCGACGTGCCACGGCCCGGCGCGCCTGCCAGCCTGCGGCAGCGCCCGAGCCGCCCCGTTTGGCCACCGCCGCCGGTTGCCCCTTGTGCCCGGCCACAACCGTCAAGCTGCACCTGCCCAGCAGCGCCCCGTGCCAATCCATCCTGCCCCTCGTCCTCGTGAGGTGGTACCTGTTCTTCGGACAGGCGGTTAAGCTCGGTTCGCCTGACGAGAAGGACGGACCCGATGACGGGCGAGCAGAAGCGGTATTCGGCGGAGTTCAAGGCGCGTGTGGCGCTGGATGCGTTGCGGGGTGAGCTGACCACGGCGCAACTGGCGACCAAGCACGGCATCCATCAGACGGTGGTGGGCGAGTGGAAGAAACAGGCCATGGAAGGTTTGGCAGGGGTGTTCTCTGGCAAGGAGGCAGCGCAGGGCGCGGCGAAGTCGTCCGAGGCCGAGGTGGAGAAGCTGCACGCGAAGATCGGGCAGCTGGTGGTTGAGCGGGGTTTTTTGGCGAAAGCCTCCGGTCGATGAGCCTGGAGCGGAGGCGGCAGATGGAGCAAAGCTCCGCTTCCTCCGTGATCGAGCCGGAGCACCCCAGCCTGTCCATCGTGCGCCAGTGCGAGCTGGTGTCGATCAGCCGGTCGGGGTTCCACTACCAGCCCATGGGCGAGACGCCGCTGAACTTGGCGCTGATGCGTCTGATCGACGCGCAGTTCCTGGAGACGCCCTGGTATGGCTCGCGCCAGATGGCGCGTCACCTGCGGCGCGGGGGCTACACGGTTGGGCGCAGGCTCGCCGAAACCCGGAGGGTTTGCGGCTGAGTGCGTCGGCTCATGGCCAAGATGGGGCTGGTGCCGGTCTACCAGCGGCCGCGGACGACGGTGCCGCACCCGGAGCACCGTGTCTGGCCATATCTGCTGCGGGACATGGCCATTGGCCGGCCGAACCAGGTCTGGTGCATGGGCATCACCTACCTGCCAATGCGGCGCGGGTTCCTTTACCCGGCCGCGGTGATGGACTGGGCGAGCAGGAAGGCGCTGTCCTGGCGGGTGTCGAACACCATGGACGTGGAGTTCTGCATCGCCGCGCTGGAAGAGGCGCTGGAGCGGTTCGGTCGGCCCGAAATCCCAGCGCGATGCGGAGTATCGTCGCGACAGCACGGACCAGGGAAGCCAGTTCACCTCGCCGCGGTTCACCGGCATGCTGCAGCAAGCCGGCGTGCGGATCTCCATGGACGGGCGGGGCCGCTGGATGGACAATGTGTTCACCGAGCGTTTATGGCGCAGCCTGAAACACGAGTGCGTCTACCTGCACGCCTTTGAGACCGGCTCCGAGCTGCGGGCGGGCCTTTCGAGGTGGATCAGCTACTACAACGCCCGGCGCCCTCGCTCCACCTTGGCCATCCGGTGAAGGCCGCGGATCAGGTAGGTTGCTTGCGCTTGGTGGGCGGTTTACGCGCCCACGCCTTGGCGAGTGCTGCGACATCGTCGGCCAGCATCTCGACGTCAACGGCCTTGGGATCGAAGGTCTCGCCGGCCCATACCTTCATCTCGGCGTGGTTCTCGTGCGCAGGGTCGGCGATGGCGTCCAGGAACTCGCCGTAGCCCCAGGGACCGCCGACGTCTTCGGGCGGACAGCGCCCGGCGGCATCGATCAGAACCGGGTAGGCCGTGCCGGGCACCGCATCGGCGATGCGTTCGACCTTGACTGTGTGCTCCCAGCCGTCGCCCAAGTCGTAGAGGTACTTGAGCGTCTTCGTGCCGACGTCTTCGAGCACGTCGACGAGGCGGGCCTTCTTGGCGTCGAGCGGCCCCCCGCCGAAGTCGGGGTCCGGCAGGCCCCACCCGACATCCCGGGCCCTGATCTCGTAAAGGTGGCTGTTGGTCCAGCCCATGGCGGCCTGCAGCACCAGGTGCAGGCGGTCGAGCCGGATCGCGAGCGGCACCTCGACCCGGCGCCGCACCGGAGGCTTGATGTCGTCGAGGGTGACAAGCAGGCGGGCGATGCTGGCGGCGGTCATGCCGCCAGGCTACGACGCTCCCTTTCCCGCGCCCAGTTCCAGGGCAGCAGTTCGTGCAGGCGCGACGCGGGATGGCCGGCGATCCGGCGCAGCACGTCGGCGAGCCAGGCGCGTGGGTCGACGTCGTTCAGCTTGGCCGTGGCGATCAAGGAGTACATCGCCGCGGCTCTGTCGCCGCCGCGGCTGCTTCCTGCGAACAACCATGCTTTCCGGCCAAGGGCCACGCCGCGCAGCACGCGCTCGGCCGCGTTGTTCGTCAGGCAGATGCGCCCGTCGCCGAGGAACCGGCTGAACGTGTCCCAGCGCTTGAGCATATAGTCCATCGCCTTGGCGACTTCGGCGTGGCGCGACATCTTGCCGCGCGCCGCGCGCATCCAGGCCTCAAGGTCGGCCACGAGCGGCGCCACATGCAGTTTGCGCACCACCAGGCGCTGCTCGGTCGGCAGGCCGTTGATGCTGCGCTCGACATCGAAGATGGCGTCGATCCGCCGCACGGCTTCGGCGGCAAGCGGGGCGCGCGCGACCTGGGCCAGGTCGAACAGCTTGCGACGCCCATGCGCCCAGCAGCCCGCCTCGGTCAACGGCCCGGGCCTGCGCCCTGGATGGTAAAGGTCGTTGAACCCGGCATACGCGTCGGCCTGCAGGATGCCGGCATAGCCGTCCAGGTGCTTGCGCGGGTGCTCGCCC
>CAXTUQ010000558.1:0-4183 GCA_964247405.1 uncultured Acetobacteraceae bacterium | reverse complement strand
GGCAACGCGGGCGGGGCGGCAGCAGGCGGCCCGGCTGGATGCGGCACGCTCAGGACGGCCCGCGCCTGAACCTCCTGGTCGAACGCCGCGTGCAGGCCCATGTACGCCGCCAGGGCCATGGCTGCGAACACCGCAAGGCCCAAAGCCAGGCTGCGTCTGCGTTGCGCCACCGGAACGGGCGCAACATCGCTTCCCGCCTCACCTGGCCGGAGCGGAAGCGTGGGCATCGGGCCGGAATGGCCCGCCTCTTCATGCAACATGCCGGACTCAACCACCAGGTCCGCGGGTGCCGCTGGCTGGCCCACGTCTTGAGCAGTTGGGTCTTGAGCAGTTGGCCGCGGCCGTAAACCCGTCTCAAGCGCAGGCATGATGTCGGGTGCTGCCGGACGCACGGCCTCGGCTTGCGGCTGAAACCCCAAGGCGTCCCGCAACGGCGTCATGCCGCGCCCATCCAGCAATGCCCGGAATGCCTGGCGTCCGACGAACACCACTTGCAGCGTCGGCTCGCCGTTCTCTGCAAGGTATGGCTGCATCGCTTGCAGCAGGCGCAGCGTTTTGGAATGCAGCGTTTCCGCCTGGGTGATCAACAGGACGACGCGTGTTTCCCGGCCTTGCCGTTCAGCGATGGTGCGGGCAATCCGGCGGGCGCCATCCTCCTGGGACATCCTGCCGTCCGGCCCCGCCACTTGGATCAGGATGTGTTCCAGCATGAGACGGGACCGCATCGAGTTGCCCATGCGGACCACGCGCACGCCGGGCCGGGCGAGTTTGGACAGCAACCGGAACAACTCGGCGTCCCGCAACTGGTCGTCGTCTTGCAACAGGGCGGCGAACGGGCGGTCGTCCAGGTGCCCGGGCAAGCGTCGCTTCGTTTCAGCCAAGGTGCTGTCATCCAGCATGGCCTAGGGTGCCGGCGCCTGGGTCGTGGTGGCTTCGTCTTTCACGCCTTGGGATTGCTGGAAATCACGGAACAGCCGGCGCTTCTCGCTGTCTGACAGGGTGGAGGCGGCGGGGGCGGAAGCCGGCCTCGGCGAAAGCCGGGGTGGGACCGGACGCTCCGGCGCGACTGGGTTAGCCGCATAGAACGTCTGCGGCACGCCTACACACCCGCCGGGCAAAAGCGCCAATCCGAACGCGGCGGCCGCCAGCAGGACGTTGTTGACGAACGTGACCGATTTCGCGTGCATTCTGGGCGACGACCTCCGTGGGCAATCTAACGCCCGGGAGCCGAAGCGGTTTTGCCGTCGCCGCAGATTGCCCTTGGCGAGGCATGGGTGGCCGGGACGCATTGAGAAGGCCGACGCCGCGCCGCGATCCCCGTAGTGGGCCGGCCAAAATGCCGAGCTGCTGCTTGATCTGCAAGGCTTGCAGCTTGGCCGACTCTTTCGACAGGCCGGTATCCACCAAGGCGCCCAGGCCGGCGTTCAGGCTGTCGATCTTCGAGCTGTTGAACGTGATCGTCGCGTCCAGCCGGTTCGAGTCGGCGCCCGTCCGGGTCAACTGGTCCGCCTCCCCCTTCAGCGCCGTGGCGCCGCCCGCGACCTTGCCGAGCAGGCTCTGGCCGTTGTAGGCCGAGTCGTCCACGTAGTCGGCCGCCTGGCTCACCAGGGACTTGCAGGATGCGACGTACTGGTCGCGCGAGTCCTGGGTGATGCTGTTGTCGCCGATCTTCATCAGCAGGGCCTTGGCCGTGTTGATGCTGTCGGAGATCTTGCCGAGCGCGCTGACCGCCGTGCCGACCAGGCCCTTGGCGCTGCCAAGCTGCTCGTTCACGCTGGTCAGCGCGCCGACAGCCGAACGCACCCGCTGCGCGCTGGCACAAGCGCCGCCGTCATCGGTTGCATCCGCCACGCGCAGGCCGGTGGAGATGCGCTTTTGCGTCGCCTAAAGGTCCGAGTTGGTGTGGTGCAGGGAGGACAGCGCGACCTGCGCGCCGACGTTCGTGTTTACTGAGTTCAAAGCGGTCGGCATGATGATTTGCCTTTCATTGCTGCCGCCATCCCGGCAGCCGCTCCTGCTTCTGCACGGCCACCCTCCCTGGCCCGCAGGCATTCTGAACCCTGAACATTGCTGAAAAGTGAAGAATCAAGTGCGAAACGACGCGACGCGCAAAAAATCTTGCTGCCCAATCGGTGGCCTGCCGGAAGGCCGACGCGCAGGCGCCGCCGGCAGCGCCGATTCTTTGGGCCGCAACCATTGCGATGCTGCCGATCCTGGGCCATGCAGGCGGTTTATGCGGACCCGGCGGCGCCGTCTTGTTGCCGAAACCGCGCGGAACGTGCCAGGAATGACCCGAATGGAAGCCGCGCCCATCCACCCCGACCCGCGGTCGCTGGCCCAGCCGCGCCTTTCCGTGGTCGTCGCGGTGTTCAACGAGGCGGAAAACGTCCAGTCCGTCCTCGATGAACTGACAACGGCGCTGGACCGGCTGCAGCCGTTCGAGGTGCTGTTCGTGGACGACGGCAGCACGGACGCCACCGCCGAGCGGATCGCGGCGCTGGCGAAAACCCGCCTCGGCCTCCGGCTGCTGCGGCATGACCGGCGCTGCGGCAAGACGGCGGCGCTGCGGACCGGCATCGCGGCGGCGCGCGCCGACTGGATCGCGACGATGGACGGGGACGGCCAGAACGACCCGGCCGACATCCCGGAGATGCTGGCGCTCGGCCTCGCCGCCCCTACCGCCGGACCGATGGGCGCCGCGCCCCTGGTCGCCGGCATCCGGCTCCGCCGCCACGACACGCTGTCCCGGCGCATCGCGACCCGCTTCGCCAACGGCCTGCGCCAGGCGGTGCTGGCCGACCATTGCCCGGACACCGGCTGCGGCCTCAAGGCGTTCCGGCGTGACGACTTCCTGCGGCTGCCGGCGTTCGAGGGGATGCACCGCTTCCTGCCGGCCTTGTTCCAGGCCTACGGCCACCCGCTGCTGTGCAAGACGGTGTCCCACCGGGCGCGCCTGCGGGGGCAGTCGAAGTACACCAACTTCGGCCGCGCCTTGGTGGGGATCGGCGACATGCTCGGCGTGATCTGGCTGCGCCGGCGCACCACGGTCCCGCACAAGGTCACGGAGTCCTGACCAGCCAGCCGCTTCGGCCGCGGCACTACGTGCTGTTGGCGCTGGCCGCGCTGATCCTGTTCCTGCCGGGCCGCGCCCGCCTGCCGGCCATCGACCGCGACGAGTCCCGCTACATGCAGGCCACGTCGCAGATGCTGGAAACCCACGACTTCATCGACGTGCGCTTCCAGGACCAGCCGCGCTACCTGCAGCCTGCCGGCATCTACTGGCTCGAAGCCCTGTCCGTCGCCGCGTTCAGCGACCCGGCCGCCCGCGAGCCTTGGGCCTACCGCGTCCCGTCCCTGGTCGGCGCCATCGCCGCCGTTTTGCTGACGGGATGGATCGGCGGCACGCTGTTCGGGGCAAGAGTCGGCACGGCCGCAGGGTTGCTGCTGGCGGCGTCGCTGCTGATGGGGGCGGAGGCGCGGATGGCGAAGATCGACGCCACCTTGCTGGCCGCAGTCCTTGTGGCGCAGGCCAGCCTGTTGCGCATCTACCTCGACGCCGCCGCGGGCGTCGCGACCCGGCGGCGCTGGGCGGCGGCGCACTGGGCTGCGCTGGGCGCCGGGCTGATGCTGAAGGGACCGCTGATCCTGCTGGTCAGTTGGGGCACGATCGGGGGCCTCCTGGTCGCGGAGCGCCGGGCCGCCTGGCTGCGCGGCCTGCATGCCCGGTGGGGCGTCCCCCTGATGCTGGCGGTCGTGCTGCCGTGGTGCGTGGCGATCGGCATCGCCAGCGGCGGCGACTTCTTCGCGCGGTCGGTCGGCGACAACTTCCTCGGCAAGGTCGCGCAGGGGCAGCAAGCGCATGGCTTCCCGCCGGGCTACTACCTCGCGGTGTTCGGGGCGAGTTTCTGGCCGGGATCGCTGTTCGCCGTGCTGGCCATCCCCTTCGCCTGGGCGCGGCGGCGCACGCCGGAGGTGCGCTTCCTGCTGGCCTGGATCGTCCCGACCTGGCTGCTGTTCGAGGCCGTGGCGACCAAGCTGCCGCATTACGTGCTGCCGACCTACCCGGCGGTCGCCTGCCTGACCGCCGCCGCAGCACTGGCGCCGGGCGCTTGGCGGTTCGGCCGGGTGTGGCGCTGGGTGGGGCGGATCTACGGGGCGGCCTGGCTGCTGGTCGGTCTGGCGC
>CAXTUQ010000557.1:0-4183 GCA_964247405.1 uncultured Acetobacteraceae bacterium | reverse complement strand
GGCGGCCGCGTGCTGGCCTGGCTGCACATCGGCGACCTGCATCTGACCGAGCAGGACGCGGAGAACCACCGCGACCTCGGCCGCATCGTCGCCCTGGCCAACGCCCTCCCGCCGGGCAGCCTCGACTTTGCCCTGCTGCCCGGCGACAACGCCGACGACGGCACGGCCGGGCAGTTCCAGCTTGTCCGCGAGGCGGTGGCGCCCTTGCGCCTGCCGCTGCACGTCCTGCCCGGCGATCACGACTTCAAGCCGCGCAGCTCGGACGGACGCTCCGCGTCTGGCCTGGACGCCTATTACGCCGTGCTCGGCGCCGAGCGGCTGCCGTTCGCCAAAACGGTGGCGGGGCGCCGCTGCCTGTTCCTGGACGTGGTCTCCGCCGGCACGGGCGGCCCTGACTTCCGCCTGGGCGAGGACCAGCTTGCCTGGGCCGAGCGCGAGCTGGAGGCGGCGGGCCCGGACGGACGCTCCGCGTCTGGCCAGGGCGTGGTCATGTTCATGCACACCTACCCCGCCGACTTGCGCGAGGGGGGCGAGCGGCTCGGCGCCTTGCTGGCCCGGCCGCAGGTGCTCTGCGTGGACATGGGCCACACGCACTACAACGAGCTGGCCAACGACGGCGGCACCATCTTCATGGCGACGCGCTCGACCGGGCAGGTCGAGGAGGGGCCGCCGGGCTTCTCGGTCGCCGCCGTGGACGGGCGCACGGTGAGCTGGCGTTTCAAGCCGCTCGACCAGGCATGGCCCTTTGTCCTGGTGACGCAGCCGGCGGACCGGCGCCTGGCGACGGACGCGGCCCAGGTCGTGCGCGGCCCGTTCACCGTGCGCGCCAAGGTGCTGGGCGACGCGCCGGCTGCATCCGTGGAGGCGCAGGTGGACGGCGGCGGCTGGACGGCGATGGCGTCCGTGCCGGGCGAGGCCGCGCTGTGGGAAGTCCGCTGCGACGGGCCGGGCGCGCGCGTGCGTGTCCGGGCACGCGACGTGCAGGGCCGGCAGGACGAGGACTCCGTGGAGCCGGCGCATCCCGGCTGGACGGCGCCTGGCCGCGCGGCGGACGGCAGCGACCAGGACCGGGTGGGCGCCTGGCCGGAGAAGGGCATCTTCGACACGCAGCTTGGCCCGAACCGGAGGGGAAAGAAGTGGTGAACGCCGACGGGACAAAGGAGGGCGCTCCGGCGGAGGCGATGGCGGACCAAGCCGAGCCGTCCGTCCGCTCCCTCCGCGGGCTGGACGCCATCAACGTCCTGATGGCGGACGTGCGGGACGGGGTGGGGCCGTATCTCGCCGTGTTCCTCAAGGGGGGCGAGCATTGGGACTCCGGCGCCATCGGCGTCGCCATGGCGGCGTCCTCCATCGCCGCCGCGATCTTTCAGGTGCCGGCCGGGCTGCTGGTGGACGGGACCCGGGCGAAGCGGCTGCTGATCGCCGTCTCCGGCCTGACCATCGCCGCGGGCTGCCTGCTGATCGTGGTGTTCCCGCGCTTTTTCGCCGTCATTGCAGCACAGGCCATGCTGGGCGCGGCCTCGGCCATCATCCCGCCGGCCATCGCCGCGGTATCTTTGGGTCTGGTCGGGCGCCGGCTGCTGGATGGGCGGGTCAGCCGCAACGAGAGCTTCAACCACGCCGGCAACCTGGTGGCCGCCGTGCTGGCCGGGGCGCTCGGGACCTATCTCGGCTACCACTGGATCTTCTACCTCGTGTGCGCCTTCGCGCTGGCGAGCGCCGCGGTCGTCACCCTCATCAACCCGGCCGAGATCGACCACGAGCGCGCCCGCGGCGGCGAGGACCCGGCCAACCAGTGCGAGCCGGTGCCGATCCGGGATCTGCTGAAGCGCCGGGACCTGCGGATTTTCCTCGCGTCCGTGGTGCTGTTCCACTTCGGCAACGCGGCGATGCTGCCGATGGCCGGCCAGGTGCTGGCGCAGACGCATCCGGGGTCCGACACGGCCGCGCTGTCCGCCTACATCATCGCCGCGCAGTTCGTCATGGTGGGCGTGGCCTGGGCGGTGGGGCAAGCTTCGGCGAAGGGTGTGGGGCGCAAGACGATCTTCCTGGTCGCCATGGCCGTGCTGCCGGTGCGCGGCGTGCTGTTCACGCTGACCGACAGTCCCTATGCCGTGGTGGGCATCCAGCTTCTGGACGGGGTGGCGGCGGGCATCTTCGGCGTGATCTCGGTGCTGATCGCGTCCGACCTGATGCGCGGCACCGGACGGTTCAACTTCGCCCAGGGACTCATGGCGCTATCCGTCGGGGTCGGCGCCACGCTGAGCAACGCGACGGCCGGCTACGTCGTGCAGTGGTTCGGCTTCACGGCGGGGTTCCTTTACCTCGCGGCCATCGCCGGGTGCGGGCTGGCCTTCTTCGTGGCGTTCATGCCGGAAACCCGGGAGGCCGCCACCCCTCTCGCTTCTGCCAAGCCGGCCTTGGCATGACGGGCGTGCTCGCTGCCTCTCCCTGGGCCACCTGGGGCATCGCCGCCATCGCCACGGCCGGGGTCATCGTCCGGCCGTTCTCCTGGCCCGAGTTCGTGTGGGCCGGCGCCGGCGCGGTCCTGCTGGTCCTGCTCGGCCTGCTGTCCGTGCCCGACGCGCTCAGCGGCGTGATGAAGGGCACCGACGTTTACCTGTTCCTGGTCGGCATGATGCTGCTTGCCGAGGTCGCCCGGCAGGAGGGCCTGTTCGACTGGCTCGCCGCCAAGGCCGCCGTGCTGGCCCAAGGCTCCGCCACCCGGCTGTTCGCCTTGGTGTTCGCGGTGGGCACGGTCGTGACCGTGTTCCTGTCCAACGACGCGACCGCCGTGGTGCTGACCCCGGCCGTCGCCGCGGTCGTCAAGGCGGCCAAGGCCCGGGAGCCGCTGCCCTACCTGTTCATCTGCGCCTTCATCGCCAACGCGGCCAGCTTCGTGCTGCCGATCTCCAACCCGGCGAACCTCGTGATCTACGGCAGCCACATGCCGCCGCTGCTCGCCTGGCTGCCGCGCTACGCGCTCCCTTCGGCGCTCTCCATTCTCGCCACCTACTTCGTGCTGCGTTGGACCCAGCGAGACTCGCTGCAGCAGGACGTCTCGGCCGACATCGAACTGCCCGAGCTGTCGGCCGGGGGCACGATGGCGGCTTGGGGCATCGCGGGCACGGCCGTCGTGCTGCTCGCCTCCTCGGCGTTTGACATCCAGTTAGGCCTGCCGACCTTCCTCGCGGGCGCCGCCACCACCGTCCTGGTTCTGCTCCGATCAAGATGCGGCCCGATGACGGTGCTGAAGAATGTCTCCTGGGGCGTGCTGCCGCTGGTCGCCGGGCTGTTCGTGCTGGTGGAGGCGCTGGAGAAGACCGGTGTCACCAACGACTTGGCGGGGCTGCTGCACGAGGTGGTGCAGCGTTCGGCGACGCTGGCCGCCTGGGTTGCCGGCGTCGTGCTGGCGGTCGGCTGCAACCTCCTGAACAATCTGCCGGCCGGCCTCGTCGCGGGCCGCGTGGTCGAGATCGCCCAGGTGCCGGAGCACGTGCGCGCCGCGGTGCTGATCGGGGTGGACCTCGGGCCGAACCTGTCCGTCACCGGGTCGCTCGCGACCATCCTCTGGCTCACGGCGCTGCGGCGCGAGGGCCAGAGCGTGGGCGCCTGGACCTTCCTCAAGCTTGGCGCGCTCGTGATGCCGCCGGCGCTGCTGCTCGCCATCGCCGGCGCGTTCGTGTTCTCGGACTGACGCTCCGCGTCTGGCGGCTGACACCCACCCCATCCGGAGAACAAATCCTTGGAAAACATCAGTTCGGCCTGGCTCTACCCCATCATCCTGGTCGCGGGTGCGTTGCAGGCGTGGGGGCCGCCGATGAACGGGGCGCTGCGCAGCGCGCTGGCCAACCCATGGCTCGCCAGCATCGTCTCCTTCCTGCCCATCGTGTTCTTCCTGGCCGTGCTGTTCTTTTGCCTGCCCCGCCCGCTGCCGACCACCGAAGGCGTGAACGGGATGCCGTGGTGGGCGCCGCTCGGCGGCCTGGCCGGCGCGTTCGCGGTGATTGCCGGCCTGCTGTTCGTCAACAAGGTCGGCGCCGCCGTATTCGGCGGGCTGACCATCACCGCCAACATCCTGATGTCGCTCGCCGTCGACCAGTTCGGCATGTTCGGCATGGAGCAGCACAGCCTCAACCTCGGGCGCATCGCCGGCGGCGCGCTCATGGTCGCCGGCATCGCG
>CAXTUQ010000556.1:3131-4185 GCA_964247405.1 uncultured Acetobacteraceae bacterium | reverse complement strand
GCCGTGGCCTTCGGCGGCGGCGGCGCGCTGCATGTCGGCGCGCTGATCCGCGAGGTCGGGCTGAAGGCCGCGCTGGTGCCGCGCTTCCCGGGCGTCACCTCCGCGCTCGGCTGCGTCATCGCCGACATCCGCCACGACCAGGTGCAGACGGTGAACCTGCCGCTCGACGGCATGGACGCCGCAGCGCTGGACCGCCGGCTGGTGGCGGAGGTCGTGGCGGCGCGCGCCGTGGTGGAGGCGGCGGGCCTTGCGATGGAGCGCATCGACACGGTGTTCGAGGCCGACATGCACTATGCCGGGCAAACCCATACGGTCGCGGCGCCGCTGCCGCTGGAGGTGCGGGACGGCAGCACCGGCGTGACGGAGGCCACGATCCGCAAAGCATTCGAAGACGCCTACCGTGCCCAGTTCGGCCGCGTGCTGCCGGGCGTGGGCGTCCGCCTGGTGAACCTGCGCACCGCCGCGGTCGGCCGCCGTCCGCGCTTCGACCTCGCAGCACTTGCGCCGGGCGAGGGCGTGTCGATGCAGGCCGCTGACCGCGGCACCCGCCCCGTCTGGTTCGGCGGCTGGCAGGCGGCGACGGTGCACGACCGCCTCCTGCTGCCGGTGGGGGCCGAGGTCCACGGTCCCGCCATCCTGGAGCAACCCGACGCCACGTCGGTCATCGACCCGGGCCTCATCGCCCGCGTGGACCGGCTTGGCAACGTCCTGGTGACGCGCGCATGAGCCTGGAAGGCACCGCCCTGCTGGTCTGCGACCTGCAGAACGACTTCGTGCACCCGGACGGCGCCTACGGCCGCGCCGGGCTGGGGACGCCCGAGATCGCCGGCCTACCGGACCGGCTGAAGCCGTTGGCCGACCAGCTGCGGGCGGGCGGCGGCTGGGTGGTGCAGACGCAGTTCACCTTGGTGCCCGGGCGCGGCGGCGAGCCGCTGACCTCGCCGCACCTGCTGTCGCTGCGCCCCTTCCTCCGGCGCGGCGACTTCTGCCCCGGCGCATGGGGGCACCAGATGGTGGACGCGCTGCAGCCGGCCGACCTGTCGGTGGAGAAGGT
>CAXTUQ010000556.1:0-3121 GCA_964247405.1 uncultured Acetobacteraceae bacterium | reverse complement strand
CTACTCCGCCTTCTACATGACCCGGCTGGAATGGGTGCTGCGCCGGTGCGGCGTCACCCGGCTGCTGGCCTGCGGCATCGTCACCAACGGCGGCGTGGCCTCGACGGTGCGGGACGCGCATGTGCGGGACTTCGACGTGACGGTGCTGGAGGACGGCTGCGCCGCCTTCACCCCGGCGCTGCACGCCACCGCCATCGAGGCGCTGCGCCCGGTTTGCCGCGTCGCCAGCATCGCCGCGGTGATGGAGGAGCTGCGGTGAGCGTCGAGGCCGCGTCCGGCGTCGCCTTCGAGGCGGAGGTGCCGGTGGTGATCATCGGCGGCGGCGCGGCCGGGCTGGTCGCGGCCCTTGCGGCGCGGGAGGGCGGGGCGGAGGTCCTCGTGCTGGAACGCGACCCGCTGCCGCGCGGCTCCACGGCGCTGTCGGCCGGGCTGGTGCCCGCCGCGGGCACGCGGTGGCAGCACGCGGCCGGCATCGACGACGGCCCGGCGCGGTTCGCCGCCGACATCATGGCAAAGGCGCACGGCGAACCCGACCCGGCGCTGGCCGCCTGCCTCGCCGCACGCTGCGGCGGCGTCCTGGAATGGCTGGCGGACGCGCACGGCCTACCGTTCTCGCTGGTCGAGGATTTCAACTACCCCGGCCACAGCGCCCGCCGGATGCATGGCTTGCCGACCCGCTCCGGCGCCGAGCTGATGGACCGGCTCACGGCCGCCGCGGCGGCGGCCGGGGTGGAGGTGCTGTGCGACGCCCACGCCACGACCCTGTATGCCGGCGAGGGCGGCCAGGTGCGCGGCTTGGCCTATTCCCGCCCGGACGGCGCGGTCGAGCGGGTCGGCTGCCATGCGCTGGTGCTGGCGTGCAACGGCTATGGCGGCAACCGCGCGCTGGTGGCCCGGCACGTGCCGGAGCTGGCGGACGCGCTGTATTTCGGCCATCCCGGCAACCAGGGCGATGCCCTGCTTTGGGGCGAGGCGCTGGGCGCCGCGGTCCGCGACCTGTCCGGCCACCAGGGCCACGGCTCCGTCGCGCACCCGGTCGGCATCCTGATCACCTGGGCCACGATCACCGAGGGCGGCGTGCAGGTGAACGCCGACGGCCACCGCTTCTCCGACGAGATGCAGGGCTACTCGGAACAGGCGGCCCACGTGCTGCGGCAGCCGGGCGCCGCCGCCTGGACGGTGTTCGACCGGCGCATCGCCGCGATCGCCCGGCAGTTCGAGGACTTCCGCCATGCGGTGGCGTCGGGGGTGGTCGTGGCCGCGCGGGAGGCCGACGGGCTGGCCGCGGCGATGCGGGTGCCGGCCCCGGCGCTACGGGCGACGCTGGAGGAGGCCGCGTCGTTGAAGGCGTCCGGCGGCATGGACCGCTTCGGCCGCAGCTTCGCCGGCGTGCCGCCGTTGCAGCCGCCGTATCGCGCCGTGCGGGTCACTGGGGCGCTGTTCCACACCCAAGGCGGCCTGGTGGTGAACGGGGAGGCTGCCGTGCTGGACCCCAGCGGGCGGCCGTTCCCGAACCTGTTCGCCGCCGGCGGCGCGGCCTGCGGCGTGTCCGGGCGCGCGGCGTCCGGCTACCTTACCGGCAACGGGCTGCTCTCGGCCGTGGCGCTGGGGTGCATCGCGGGCCAGTCCGCAGCGGGGCGAGCCGCAACGGCCGAAGGGGGACAGGTTGACTGAGCCGGTCTCGATGCAGGCGCTGCTCGCGCGCGACGGCAGGCCAGCACCTGTTGCGCAAAGCCTGCGCTGCAGTCTGACGGTCGCGGCAGGTTCGGGGATTGCCGGGCAAAGCGGCTCGTTGTAGCTGTATAAATATAGCGCATGGGAGCGGAGCATGAGCCGTCTTTTGGCCGATGTCGGCTTGCTGCAGCAGTTTTACGGCTATGAGGAAACGCT
This sequence comes from uncultured Acetobacteraceae bacterium, assembly GCA_964247405.1. Lineage (GTDB taxonomy): Bacteria > Pseudomonadota > Alphaproteobacteria > Acetobacterales > Acetobacteraceae > CAHJXG01. Next base: position 1,231 of record CAXTUQ010000556.1, on the reverse strand, counting down.
CAGCGGCCTTCTCGCGCCGCTCGGCATCCAGTTCTCGCCCGTCGCCGTGTCGGGCGAGGTCGCCGACCCAGGTCTTTACAACCTCCCTGACCTAACCCCGGTCGCGACGGAGACAGTGGCATACGCGGCAGGCGGCGCCCCCGTAAGCGACACCTATACCGGCATCACGCTCCGTAACCTGCTCGATGCCGCGGGCGGCGTTGACGTGACAGACGCAAAGAATGACATCCTGAGCAAGTTCGTCGTCGCCACGGGCGCGGACGGGTACAAGGCGGCGTTCTCGCTCGGCGAGATCGATCCGAAGTTTGGCGACCAGCCCGTGCTGGTTGCCACCTCGGACGCCGCCGGGCAACTCGGACCGAAGGGCAGCGAAGGGCTGGCCCGCATGGTGGTTCCTGGCGACCATGCGGGCGGCCGGTACGTGTCCGACCTGGTGGACCTCCACGTGGGCAGCCTGGCCGAGCCTCCACCCCCGGGTCCGGGCGGCGTGTCCGATCAGTTCACCGTGTCCGGCCAAGTGGCGGACCCGGCGACGTTCACGCCCGTCACCCTGGCCGCCCTGGACCAGCCGACGACCGAGACGGCCACCTTCCTGTCCGGCGCCGGCCAGGTGACCGACACCTATACCGGCGTCTCGCTTTGGACGCTGCTGCAGGACCAGGGCCTGGTCACGGACCCCGCGATCAAGAACGATGTTCTGCGCTTCGGCGTGGCCGCGACCGGCAGCGACGGCTACCGCGCCTTGATCTCGCTCGGCGAGATCGACCCGGCGTTCGGCAACCAGCCGGACCTCGTGGCCTATGCGGACACGGGCGGCCAGCTCGGACCCGGCGGCAGCGCCGGGGCGGTGCGCCTGGTCGTGCCGGGCGACCACGCGGGCGGCCGGTATGTCTCCAACCTGGTGGACCTCCGGGTCATCGACCTGACCGCGCCGATGCCGGGCTGACCGGCAAGCGCGTTGATGGAGGATCGCCCCCGTCCTTTCCTGCACCATCGGCGAGAGGTCATGCAGACTGCTCCAAGCCTTGCCTTCTCCTTGCGCCGGGTCCTGCTCGGGGCGGCGCTCCTGCCCGCGGCCGTCCCTGCGCTGGCCCAGGACGCGGAGGCGCCGGCGCCGCTGCGCGTCTATGCGGCAGGCAGCCTGACCGGGGCGTTCAACGCCCTGCTTGCCGCGTTCGGCACCCCGCCGGGCGCGGCGGCGCGGCCCACCTACGGCCCGTCCGGCCTGCTG
>CAXTUQ010000555.1:0-4191 GCA_964247405.1 uncultured Acetobacteraceae bacterium | reverse complement strand
CCACGGGTGCGCGCACGGGGGCCCGGCGGCGTCGCCAGCCGCCGCGAGCCGCTCCAGCGCCGGGCCGCCGGGCCAAGGCAGGCCGAGCAGTTTTCCTACTTTGTCGAACGCCTCCCCCACCGCGTCGTCAATCGTGCCGCCGAGCCGGCGGTAGCGGCCGACGCCGCCCACCGCAACACATTGGCAATGCCCGCCGGACAGCAGCAGCAACAGATAGGGAAACGGCGCACCACCCGCGACCAAGCCGGGCAGCCGTGCAGTCAACGCATGGGCTTCCAGGTGGTTGACGGCGACAAACGGCAGGCCGGCCCCAAGCGCCAGACCTTTAGCCACCCCGGCGCCGACGATCAGGCCGCCGATGAGGCCCGGTCCGCAACTTGCTGCAACGCCGCCCAAATCGCCGAAATGCAGGCCGGCATCGCGCATGGACTGCTGCACCAGGCCGGGCAGGTGCGCCAGATGGGCGCGGGCGGCGATCTCCGGCACGACGCCGCCGAACGGGGCGTGGTCGGCCTGCTGGCTCAGCAGCGTCTCGGCCAGGATCGCGCCGTCCGGCGCGAGAATGGCGCACGCCGTCTCGTCGCAGGACGATTCGATCCCAATTACGGGTTTTCGGGGTCGTGGGCCGGTCTGCATCGGTCGGGCTTCCCTCCATCGGCGCGATCTCATAGGACACCTGGATGCCCAACGCCCAGCCTGCGCTCGCCCCTGTGTTGCACAAAAATCCCGCCGGAGGCGTTCCAAGCCACCATGGCCGCAGCCTGCCGCTACGTGTGGGCACGCGCGGGTCGCCGCTTGCGCTGACGCAGACGCGGCTGTTCCTGTCGCTGCTCACCCGGTTCTGCCCGGTGCTGGCGCCGGGCTACAGCGACGAGCAGGTGTTCCAGCAGCACGTCATCCGCACCACCGGGGACCAGGTGCAGGACCGCTCGCTTGCCGACATCGGCGGCAAGGGGCTGTTCAGCAAAGAAATCCACGAGGCGTTGCTGGACGGCCGCATCGACTTCGCGGTGCATAGCCTGAAGGACCTGGAAACCGAGATGCCGCCCGGCATCGTGCTCGCCTGCACCCTGCGGCGGGAGGACGCGCGGGATGCGCTGATCCTCGGCCCCGCTTGCCTGCCGCCCCGGCCCGGCGATCCCCTTTCCGTGCTGCCGCCCGGCGCCGTGATCGGCACCAACTCGCTTCGGCGGCAGGCGCAACTGCTGCACGCCCGGCCCGACCTGCGCATGGAGCTGCTGCGCGGCAACGTGCAGCCGCGGATCGCCAAGGTCATGCGCGGCGATTGCACCGCGAGCCTGCTGGCGCTGGCCGGGCTGCGCCGCCTGGGGCTGGAAACGGAGGCGATCCTGCCGCTCGACCCCGACGCCATCGTGCCGTCGGCCGGGCAGGGCATCGTCGGCATCACCGTCCGCCGCGACGACACGGTGCTGCGGGAGCTGCTGGCGGGGATCGAGGACCCGGAAGCGCGCGCCGTGTCCACGGCGGAGCGCAGCCTGCTGGCCTCGCTGGACGGGTCCTGCCGCACCCCGATCGGCGGCCATGCCCGGCTGCTGCCCTCGTCGGCGGGGCAGGTGCCGCGGCTGCATCTGACGGGCCTCGTGGCGCGGGCGGATGGGTCGTTCCTGTTGAAGCGCGGCATCCACGGCTCGGCGGACGACGCCGCGCGGCTTGGCGCCGAGCTGGGCGCGAGCCTGCGGGCCGACAGCCCGCGCGACATTTTTGGCTGAAGGCGTCTTGGTCACGCGCCCCGAGCCGGGCGCGTCCGAGACGGCCCGGCGCCTGCGGGCGCTGCATCGCGATCCCATCATCGCACCCTTGCTGCAAATCCGGCCGCTGGCGCTGGCGCCGTTCGGCGCGGTGGGGGCGGTGCTGGTCACGAGCGGCAACGCCGTGCCGTTCCTGCCGGCCAGCCTGCACGATACGCCGCTGCTGGCGGTGGGCCATGCCACGGCGGACCGTGCCCGGGCGGCGGGATTCACACGGGTCGCCAGCGCGGACGGCGATGCGGCGGCGCTGGCGGAGCTGACCCGGCGGGATTGTCCGCCCGGCGCCCCCCTGCTGTTCGCCACCGCGCGGGGGCAGGGGGCATCACTCGCTGCGATGCTGCGGGCACATGGCTTCGCCGTGCGCCGCCGGGTTGTCTACTCCGCCCGGCCGGCCGTGCGGATGCCGCCCGCCGCTATCCGGGCCTTGCGGGACGGCAGCCTGGCCGCGGCGCTGTTCCTGTCGGCGGAAACCGCCCGCGCGTTCGTCCGGCTGCTGCCGCCGCCGCTGCATCCCGCCTTGGCTGCGGTGGACGCCTTGGCGATTGGCCAGCCGGCGGCGGACGCATTGTGCGTCTTGCCCTGGCGTCGCGTGCGCGTCTCGGCTAAGCCGACACAGGACTCATTATTGGCACTGCTATGACCGAACCAGACACGCCTGATCCCATCCCCTCCATGCCGCCGGGACCGCCCGAGCGCATCCGGGTCGAGGGGCCGCCGCCGCAACCGCGCCGGGACTTCCTGCCGGCGCTGTACCTGCTCGGCTTCCTGGTGCTCGCCGGGGCGCTGTTCTACTTGTACCGCAATCCTAGCACGCCCGCCGGGGTGGAACAGCAAACGGCGCGGGTCGATACCTTGCAGCAGCAGTTGGATGCGCTGTCCGGCCGGCTGAACGACCTGGAGCGGCGGCCCGCGCCGGCGCCGCCCGTGGATGTCGGGCCGCTGGACGCCCGGATCGCTGCCCTGGAGCCCAGGCTTGCGGCGTTGGAGCCGAGGCTGTCCGCCGTGGAGCAGCGTCCGGCCGCGGTGCCGCCGCCGGACTTCGGCCCGATCACCGCGCAGCTTGAGGCCAGCTTTTCCAAGCAGGATGCAACGCTGTCCAAGCAGGCTTCCAGCCTTCAGGACCTCGGCGACCGGCTCGGCGCGGTCGAGGGCCGAGTGGGCACGGCGGAAAAGCAGGACGCCGTCAGCTTCCAAGGGCTGACGGACCGGCTCGGCATGGTCGAGGGCCAGGTCGCCGCGGCGGAGAAGCAGGACGCTGCCAGCTTCCAAGGGCTGACCGACCGGCTCGGCGCGGTCGAGGGCCGAGTGGCCACGGCGGAGAAGCAGGATGCTGCCAGCTTCAAGGAGTTGACCGATCGGCTCGGCGCGGTCGAGGGCCGAGTGGGCACGGCGGAGAAGCAGGATGCTGCCAGCTTCCAGGGGCTGACCGACCGGCTCGGCACGGTTGAGGGCAAGGTCGCCGCGGTGGAGAGGCAGGACAGCGCCATCGCCGGGCAGCTCGGCGGGGTGGCGGAGCGGGCACAGCGCATCTCGCGCACCCAGGTTGCTGCCGCAGCACTGGAGGCTGGGCAGAAGCTGGGCGAGATCCCCGGTGCACCGCCCGCACTGGCCCGCTTCGCCTACAACGCGCCGCCGACCGAGGCCGGGCTGCGCTTGTCTTTCAACAACGCCGCGGAGGCGGCGCAGAACGCGAGCCAGCCCGGCGCCATGGAAGGCCAGCCCTTTGCATCCCGGCTCTGGACCCGCGCGCAGCAATCCTTGTCGGTGCGGCAGGGCGACCGCGTGGTGCTGGGCGACCCGGTGGCCGGCGTGCTGGCCCATGCGCGCCAAGCGTTGGAGGCCGGGGACCTTTCCGGCGCGGTGTCCACGCTGGACGGGCTGACCGGCCCGGCGGCGGCGGCGATGGCGGATTGGGTCAGCCAGGCCCGTGCGCTGCTTGACGCCCGGTCCGCGCTCGCCACCATGGCGGCCCGCGGCTGATGCGCGCCGTTCTCGGACTGACCGTCCTTGCGGCGGCGGCGATTGCGCTGGCCTGGTGGGTGGCCGGGCTGCCCGGCACGGTGTCGGCGACGGTCGGCGACACGACGCTATCGACCTCAAGCCCGGTCGCCTTGGTGCTGCTCGCCCTGCTGTTCCTGGTGCTTTACTTCGTGGTGCGGGCGTTGGCGGCGCTCACGCGCGTGCCGCGCGCGACACGACGCAGCCGGATGCGGCGCAACCGGGTGCGCGGCAACCACGCGGTGACGCGCGCCCTCGTTGCGTTGGCCGCCAGCGACCCCGACGCCGCGCAGCGCGAGGCCGGCGGCCATGATGGTCATGCCGGCGAGCACGCCGAGATCGGGGCCGATCCGGCGGATGACCGGGGCGGCGAGCGCGCAGGCCAGCCCGAGGCAGAGCACGGGCAGGGTGGTGAGGCCGGCCG
>CAXTUQ010000554.1:1972-4197 GCA_964247405.1 uncultured Acetobacteraceae bacterium | reverse complement strand
GCGTGGGGATGGCGATGGCCAGGGCCACGAGCACTTCCAGCAGCGTGAACCCGGCCTCGCCCGGCCGGACCCGCCCTCCCCGGCGCAGGACGCGCCTGCCCGGCGCCGGCGTCACATGTCGCCGGAAAGCAGCTTCGTCGCGTGGTCGAGCGCCTCGATGCACTCGTCGCTGTCGCCCTCGGCCTGTTCCCGCAAGGCCCGCTTCAGGTCCGCGTCGATCAGGCGCTTGATGCGGGCGTCGCCGTTGAACGCGGCCGCCTGCTTGGTGATCTCGGCATGGCGGGCCGTGCAGGTCGCCGCCTCGTCGGCAGCCACGGCGAGGCCGGGACAGGCGAGCAGCAGGCTGACGGCGATGAAGCAGGGGGCGACGAAGTGCGGGGCGATGAAGCGCATGGATTGAGTTCCTTACAATGATGAGGCGCGACCGCCTGCCCCTTTGCCAGCACCTTTTGGCCACCCTAGGCACCGCGCGCCATAACCGGCCTGGGACGGTTCGATGAAGTTTCAGAAGCGTTTGTAAATGCCAGGGCCGTCCCAACTCGCAACTTGGCGCGTCGCGGGCTAAGCTCCAACCCAAACGAACCGAAGGGGAGGGTCGCTTGGCGGCGCAGGATTACGAAACCTTGGACGGGCGGTTCTCGCGGCTGTTCAACCCGACCGCCCACGTGCACAAGCTCTTCACGGGCTGCCATTGGGCGGAGGGGCCGGCCTACTTCCCGGCCAGCCGCGGCCTGGTGTGGTCCGACATTCCGTCCAACCGGCTGCTGCGCTACGACGAGGGCACCGGCCACGCCGGGCCGTTCCGGCAGCCGTCCGGGAACGCCAACGGCAACACGGTGGACCGGCAGGGCCGCCTCGTGACCTGCGAGCACGGTGGGCGCCGGGTCAGCCGGACCGAGCATGACGGCCGCATCACCGCCCTGGCCGAACGCTACGACGGCAAGCGGCTGAACAGCCCCAACGACGTCGTCGTGAAAAGCGACGGCAGCATCTGGTTCACCGACCCGACCTACGGCATCGACAGCGACTATGAGGGCGACCGCGCCGAAAGCGAGATCGGCGCGTCCTACGTGTACCGCATCGACCCAGCGACCGGTGCGGTCGCCGTCGTGGCGGACGACTTCGTCAAGCCGAACGGGATTGCCTTCTCGCCCGATGAACGGCTGCTCTACATCGTCGATACCGGGCGCAGCCACGGCGCGCACTTCCCGGCGCACATGCGCGTGTTCGACGTGGCCGACGACGGACGGCTGGCGAACGGGCGGGAGTTCGCCGCCTGCACCGCCGGGTTCTTCGACGGGTTCCGTTTGGACGAGGCCGGGCGCATCTGGACCAGCGCCGGAGACGGCGTGCATTGCTACGACCCCGACGGCACGCTGATCGGCAAGATCCGGGTGCCGGAGATCGTGGCCAACGTCTGCTTCGGCGGCCCCAAGCGGAACCGCCTGTATGTCTGCGCCACGACCTCGCTGTATGCGGTGTACCTGTTCGTCAACGGCGCCCGGACGTTCTGACGGGTCAGGTTTCGCCGGTTTCCCGTCCATACAGCAGCAGCAGCGCCAGGATGATGACGCCGTAGATGATGCTGCGCCCGTATTCCGGCATGTTCAACGCCATCAGCACGCTGACCAGCGTGACTAGGCTGACCGTGCCGGCGGCGACGCCGACATAGTGGCCCCGCCCGCCGAGGATCGCGACGCCCCCGATCACCACCGCCGCAATGGACTGGAACAGGTAAGGGTCGCCCATGCCGAGCGCCGCCTGCCCGCCGAAGCCGACCAGCATGACGCCCGCCGCGGCCGAGAACAGCCCGCTCAGCGCATACAGCGCCACGGTGACGGCGGACACGTTGATGCCGGCGAGGTAGCTGGCCCGCGCGCTGGTGCCGATGGCGTAGGTGCGCCGGCCGAACCCGGTCAGGCTGAGCACCGCCGACACCGCCGCCGCGACCGCCCCCCAAAGCCAGAGCGCCGCCGGCACCCCGAGCAGCGAGGCATGGACGGCGGCCTGCACCGCCGGCGGCGCGTAGGCCGCGCAGGAGCCGCAGGTCATCCCGCCGCTCAGCCCGAGCGTAAGGCCCTGCATGATGCCGTTCATCGCCAGCGTCATCACGACGGCGGGAACGCCGAACAGGGCGACGCCCACGCCGCTCAGCGCGCCGACGCCCAGGCCCATGCCGAGCGTGAGAACCAGGGCAAAGGCCGCCCGCCCGTCCTGCCCCAAGG
>CAXTUQ010000554.1:0-1962 GCA_964247405.1 uncultured Acetobacteraceae bacterium | reverse complement strand
CCTGACCATAAGGATTGCCGCCGCGTTCAGCACCCAGGGCACCGACAGGTCGATGCCGCCCACCAGGATCACGAACATCTGCCCGGCCGCCACCAGCCCGACAAAGGACGCGACCACCAGCACGGCGGAGATGCTTCCGGGACTGGCGAACCCCGGCCGGACCAGGGCACCCAGCACGAACAGCAACACGGCCGCCAGCGCCGCATAGATGATGCGCCGCCGGTCCTGCGTAAAAACGGCGAGGAGGCGCCCGCCCGGGCCGGACTGGCTGAGATCGGACATCATCCCCTCCGCAGCAGCCGGCCGATCCCGCTCGCCCCAAGCACGGCCGCGACCAGGAACAGGCCCGCGTAGAACGACTGGTACAGCGGGTCGATGTGGGCGAAGAACAGGATGTTCACGATCATGGTCGTGACGAACGCCCCCATGATCGCGCCCACCGCGCTGCCGCGCCCGCCGAACAGGCTCACCCCGCCCAGCACCACGGCCACGATGGAGGTGAGGGTGTAGCCGTTGCCCGTCGTCGCATCCCCCGCCGTGGCGTTGGCCGCAAGGAACAGCCCGGCGGCGGCGGAGCAGGTGCCGGCCAGCATGTAGGTCAGCACCTTGGTCCGCCGGGGGTCGATGCCGTTCGCCGCCGCCGCATTCTCGTCGTTGCCGATGGCATACAGGCCCACGCCCAGCCGGGTCCGCCGCAGCACCCGCCACAGCAGCGCCAGCAGCGCCACATAGGCCAGGGACAGGGGGCCGGACGGGTTGGCCAGCGCCGCCGTGTAGCCTTCCGGCACCTGCCCGCCCGGCTGCGGCAGCACCCGGATCGCCACCCCCTGGAAGATCGACAGCGTCGCCAGCGTCACCAGGATCGGCTGCAGCCGCCCATACGCCACCAGCACGCCGTTGAGCAGCCCGCACGCCGTGCCGATCAGCAGCACCAGAAGCGAGCCGCCGGCCATGCTGCCCACCGTGTCGCCCAAGCTGATCGCGGCGACGGCGTTCGTAAGGTCGAGCACCCCGCCCACCGACAGGTCGATGCCGCGGGTCAGCACCACCAGCGTCTGCGCCACCGCCGCGAGGACCAGCGGCATGGTGTTGTTGACGGTGGACGTCAGCTCGAACTCGCCGGGCAGCGTGCCCTGCGCGGCGTAGTAGATGGCGCAATAGGCCGCGAGGCTTGCGACGAGCATGGCGGCGGCCAGCAGCAGGCCCAGGTTCTGCGCAAGGGCATGGCCGAGCCGCGACCGCCGGGCACGGACGGGCGGAGCGGCCAAAACGTCAGGCGGCATCGCGCACCGCCGCGGACACGACCTGCTCCGCCGTGATGCCCGGCGCCCGCAGCTCCGCGACCACCCGGCCCTCCCGCATCACCAGGACGCGGTGGCACAGATGCGCCAGCTCCTCCGCGTCGCTGGAATAGAACAGGATCGAGCGGCCCCCCGCCGCCAGGCGCATCATCAGCTCGTAGATCTCGTGCTTGGTCGCGACATCGACGCCGCGCGTCACGTCATACAGCAGCAGCACGCGCGGCTCCGTCAGCAGCCAACGCCCGAGCAGCACCTTCTGCTGGTTGCCGCCGCTGAGCGCCCCGACCCGTGTGGCAAGGCTGGCAGTCCGCACCTTGAGGCGCGCGGCCTCCCCTTGGGCCAAGCGCTGCTCCAGCACGCGGCGCAGCACGCCCGCGCGGCTGACCCGGCGCAGCACCGCGAGCGACAGGTTGTCCCGCACGCTCATGGGCAGCAGCAGCCCCTCGGTCTTGCGGTCCTCCGGCACCAGCGCGATGCCGGCGCGCACGGCATCGCGCGGGCTGCGCAGGCGGACAGCCCGGCCGCCCAGCAGGACCTCTCCGCCGCTCGCGCCGCCAGCGCCGAACAGGGTGAAGAACAGCTCGCGGTGCCCATGCCCGGCCAGGCCGCCCACGCCGCGCACCTCGCCCGCCGCGGCCGCGAGGCCCGTGGGCGCGAGGCG
>CAXTUQ010000553.1:0-4219 GCA_964247405.1 uncultured Acetobacteraceae bacterium | reverse complement strand
CCGAACACGCGCTCGAACACGTGATCGACATGGCGCAGATGCAGCTCGGCGGCCACGATGTTGCCATGAGCGCGGCCTGATTCGGCCACCGTGGCCCCACAGCTTGGCCGTGGATCAGAAGGAGGTCCGTGAACATGCGCAAGTTGTTGATGGGGTTGACTGTCTTGGTCGGCGCAACGGCAGCGGCTTCCGGCGCACGCGCCGCACTGCCGCTCGCCAGCCCGATCCCGCTCGCCGGCCGCTCAGCGGCCGTGCAGCCGGTGCACTACTACCCGGCGCAGTATGACGAGGAATGGCGCCACCGCGAATGGCGGCGCCACGAGGAGTTCGAGCGCTGGCGCCGCCATCGCGAGTGGCGCCATGAGCGTCACGAGGAATACGAGCACCGCGGCTGGTAGCCGGGCCTGCACGGTGGCATACGCGCCACCGTGTGCACCGTCGTCCTGCTCCTGCGTCCCGGCCATGCCTGGCCGGTCCTGATCGCCGCCAACCGTGACGAGCGGCTGGACCGGCCGTGGGACCCGCCCGGCGCCTACTGGCCCGAGCAGCCCGGCACCGTGGCAGGGCGCGACCGGCTGGGCGGCGGGACGTGGATGGCGATGCGCGGCGGCCTGCTGGCGGCGGTGCTGAACCGGCCCGGCAGCCTCGGCCCAGCGCTGGGCAAGCTGAGCCGGGGCGGGCTGCCGCTCCTGGCGGTGCGCCACGGTTCGGCATTCGCGGCGGCCGACGCGTTGCTCGCGCTGGATGCCGCGGAATACCGGAGCTTCAACATGGTCGTTGCTGACCACCTTTCGGCGCACTTCATCCGTGGGTTAGGCCATGGACGACCGGAGGGCTGGGCGTTGCCGCCGGGCTGCCACATCGTGACCGCGCACGATCCGGACGACCCCGGCAGCCCGCGGGCGCGGGCGTACCTGCCGCGCTTCGCCGTCGCCTCGGCGCCGGACCCGGCGACCGGCGATTGGGCGGCATGGCAGGTGCTGCTGGCCGACCGGTCGGGTCCCCGTGCGGCGGCGCTGAACGTGCCGCCGGAGGAGGGCTTCGGCACGGTGTGCTCGTCCCTGGTGGGCCTGCCCGACGCTGGGACGCCCGAATGGCTGTTTGCCGCCGGGCCGCCGGACCGGGCGGCATTCCTCCCGGTCGCGTTGGCGCCGCGTTGACCCGCCCCCTGGCCAGCCCTGCGCGCGGCAGCCGTGGCGGGCCAGGCGCCCCCCTGCTATACCCCCGCGTGCGCGACCGATCTGGGCCGCGTGAGGATAAGGATCACGGCATGGCACGCCGCCGGCAACTCTATGAAGGCAAGGCCAAGGTGCTGTTCGAGGGTCCGGAACCCGGCACGCTCGTTCAATACTTCAAGGACGACGCCTCCGCCGGCAACGGCGCCAAGAAGGGCATCATCACCGGCAAGGGCGTGCTCAACAACCGCATCAGCGAGTACCTGATGATGCGGCTGACCGAGATCGGGGTGCCCACCCATTTCGTGCGCCGCCTGAACATGCGGGAGCAGCTCATCCGCGAGGTGGAGATCATCCCACTGGAGATCGTCGTCCGCAACATCGCCGCCGGCAGCCTTTCGACCCGGCTCGGCATCCCGGAGGGCACCCGCCTGCCCCGCAGCATCATCGAGTACTACTATAAGAACGACGCGCTGAACGACCCCATGGTGGCGGAGGAGCACATCACCGCCTTCGGCTGGGCCAGCACGCAGGACATGGACGACATCGTGAGCCTGACCCTGCGGGTGAACGATTTCCTGACCGGGCTGTTCCTCGGCGTCGGCATCAGCCTGGTCGATTTCAAGCTGGAGTTCGGCCGGCTGTGGGAGGAGGACGACATGCGGGTGGTGCTGGCAGACGAGATCAGCCCGGACAACTGCCGCCTCTGGGACGCCAAGACCAACGAGAAGATGGACAAGGACCGCTTCCGCCGCGACATGGGCCGGGTCGAAGAGGCCTACCAGGAGGTGGCCCGCCGCCTGGGCATCCTGCCGGAGGCCGGCAACAACGACCTGAAAGGGCCGGAGGCGATGCAGTGAAGGCCCCCGGCTTGAAAGCCCCTGCCCTGAAGGCAATCGTCACGGTCATGCTGAAACCCGGGGTGCTGGACCCGCAGGGCAAGGCGATCGGCCACGCGCTGCAGACGCTCGGCTTCGCGGGCGTGGGCGAGGTGCGGGCGGGCAAGGTCATCGAATTGGAACTGTCCGAAAGCGACCCGGCACGCGCCCGCGCGAGCGCCGAGGACATGGCGCGCAAATTGCTGGCCAACACGGTTATCGAAGGCTTCCACGTGGAGATTGCATCATGAGATTGCTGTTTGCTTCCTTGGCCGTGCTGGCCGTGCTGGACGTTTCCTGGGCCGGGTCGGCGCATGCCGAGCGCTTCTCCGCCATCGACGGCGGCAAGCTAATCAGCCTGTGCACCGGGCGCGACAAGGGCGTGGTGGCGGACTGCACTGCCTACATCAACGGCGTGTCCGACGCCGCAAGCTTCTACCAGAACCTGCGCCCGGCCGATGGCAGCAAGGGCGGCAAGCTCCCGGCTTACCTGTGCCTGCCCCCGGCGATTACCGGGGTGCAGATGCGGGATGCCGTGGTCGGCTGGGCCAGGTCGCATCCGGAAAGCCAGCGTTTGCAGGCGTCCGGCGTTGTGCTGCGCGCCCTGCATGACAGCTTCAAGTGCCAGGGTACCGAGGGCGGCCTGGCTTCGTGAAGGCCGGCGTCGTCGTCTTCCCCGGCACCAACCGGGAGCGCGACATGGCCATCGCGCTCCAGGCCGTATCCGGGCGGCGGCCCCGGATGGTTTGGCACGGGGAAACCGAGCTTGCGGGCCTCGACCTCGTGGTGCTGCCGGGCGGGTTCAGCCATGGCGACTACCTCCGCTGCGGCGCCATGGCGGCACGCTCGCCGGTCATGGCCGCCATCCGCGAGTTTGCCGCTGCCGGCGGATACGTGCTGGGCGTGTGCAACGGCTTTCAAATCCTGACGGAAGCCGGGCTGCTGCCGGGCGCGTTGCTGCGCAATGCCTCGCTCCGTTTCCTGTCGCAGGACTGCCATCTGCGGGTTGAGCGGGCCGATACCGCGTTCACCCGTCACTACCAGCCCGGCCAGGTGTTCCGCGCGCCGATGGCGCATGGCGACGGCAACTACTTTGCCGACCCTGCCACGCTTGACCGGCTGGAGGGCGAAGGGCTGATCGCGCTGCGCTATGCCAACCCCGAGGGCGCCGTCGTGCCGGAGGCGAACCCGAACGGCTCCGCTCGCGGCATCGCCGGCATTCTCAGCCCGAATGGGCGCGTCATGGGCCTGATGCCGCACCCCGAGGACCTGGTTGACCCTCTGATGGGCGGCACGGACGGGTTGCCGCTGTTCGCCGGCATGGCCGAAGCGCTCGCGGCATGACGGCGGGCGGAACTGGGCGCGACGTCACCCCGGCGCTGGCGCGCGAGTTCGGCCTGAGCACCGAGGAGTATGGCCGCGTGCTGGCGATCATGGGCCGCACCCCGAGCTTCACGGAACTCGGCATCTTCAGCGTGATGTGGTCGGAGCATTGCAGCTACAAGTCGAGCCGCGTGTGGCTGAAACAGCTTCCCACGACCGCGCCCTGGGTGATCCACGGTCCCGGCGAGAACGCCGGCGTGGTCGACATCGGCGACGGGCTGGCCGCCGTGTTCAAGATGGAGAGCCACAACCACCCGAGCTTCATCGAGCCGTACCAGGGCGCCGCGACCGGCGTGGGCGGCATCCTGCGCGACGTGTTCACCATGGGCGCGCGTCCGGTCGCCAACCTGAACGCGCTCCGTTTCGGCCACCCAGACGATCCCCGCACCCGGCGCGTGGTGGACGGCGTGGTGCGCGGCGTCGGCGGCTACGGCAACTGCGTCGGCGTACCCACGGTGGGCGGCGAGGTGAACTTCCACCCGGCCTACAGCGGCAACCCTCTGGTCAATGCCATGACGGTCGGCATCGCGCCACGCGGCCGCATCTTCCTCAGCGCCGCTGCGGGGGTCGGCAACCCCGTGGTGTACGTCGGCTCGAAGACCGGGCGGGACGGCATCCACGGCGCCACGATGGCGAGCGCCGAGTTCGACGCGGCCTCCGAGGACAAGCGCCCTACCGTGCAGGTCGGCGATCCCTATGCCGAGAAGCTGCTGATCGAGGCCTGCCTGGAGCTGATGGCGACGGATGCCATCGTGGCGATCCAGGACATGGGCGCCGCCGGGC
>CAXTUQ010000552.1:0-4267 GCA_964247405.1 uncultured Acetobacteraceae bacterium | reverse complement strand
GCTCCGATCCGGACACCTTTCTGCAGATAGACGCGATGGCGGCGGTCACGCCCAGGACCGCCGACGCTGCCGTTTCCGGGCCGGCGCACGTGGCGCATCCGACCTCTCAGACGCTTCCGGTGTCCGTCGCCGACCAGGTGGCGCCCATGGTGCTCTCTGCGGCCCGGAACGGCGAGGCCGGCCACCGCGTGACCGTCTCCATCACCCCGGACGAACTCGGCCGGGTGAACATCACGGTGGAACGCAACAGCGACGGCACGATGCACATCCAGGTCTCGGCCGAGCATCTCGCGACCCTCGACCTGCTGCGACGCGACCAGGACGAACTGACACGAACCCTGAACCAGGCGGCCGACAGCCGAAGCGGTCACAGCCTGTCGTTCTCGCTGGATCACGGGCCAGCCGGGGACGGGCCAGGAAGCGGCATGGGAGGCTGGTCCACGCAAGGCGGCCAGCAGGACGCCCGGCCGTCCATGCCGCCGAACGCCTACTCTGACGACATCGCCGCGGGGCCGGCCGCCCCCGCAGCCGCCCGCAGCGGCATCGATGTCACCGCCTGATCCCCGATCCACCCACGAACCGACAGGAAGCCTGCAATGAGCGTCTCGACCACGTATGACAGTCCAGCCACCGCCGCCGCCACGACGTCCGTCACGGCCAATGCCGCGACGGCCGTCTCCGCCACCAACACGCTCACGCAGCTGGCCGGCAACTTCAAGGACTTCCTGTCGCTGCTGACGACGCAGCTGAAGAACCAAGACCCGACCAGCCCGATGGACGCCAACACCTTCACCAGCCAGCTCGTGCAGTTCACGGCGGTGGCGGAGCAGATCACGACCAACACGACGCTTGGCCAGCTGCTGACCTCGAGCCTGTCGCAGCAGCTCAGCCAGGCTTCCAGCCTGGTCGGGAAACAGGTGAGCTTCTCCGGCGGCACCCTGCCGCTGCAGGACGGCGCGGCATCGCTGCAGTTCACGGCCGACTCCGCGGGACCGGTGGTGGTCGCGGTGTCGGACGCCAGCGGCAAGACGGTGCGCACGGACACCGTCGACGCGGCCGCAGGGTCGAACGCCTGGAGCTGGGACGGTACCTCGGACACGGGCAGGCATCTCGGCGATGGCGCCTATGCGGTCACGGTCACCTCCAACGGCACCACGGTCCCTTTCACGACCACGGGCATGGTGACCGGCGCGGAGCAGAGCAATCAGGCGGTGCAGCTGCAGTTCGGCACCGCCGTCGTGCCGTTCGGCAATGTCGTGTCGCTGACCGGCGCCAAGACCGGAACCTAGGAAGGCATCCCCGGCCGCCGGCCGGTCCTCGAGATGAAGCCGGGACTGGGCAGACCGTCACGCCCGGTCGCGTCGGCGACGCGGGCGCGACGGAGACGCCGTCCGCGGAGGAATTTTCCGGCAGCCGGCAGAAACCGTCGGCGAGAAGCCAGCAAACCTGCCGGCCACACCTATAAAGTCCTCACATCAGGTTGAGGAACGCTACGGTGCAGGCTGAGGGTGGGTCGAAAATCGGCTCGGGGCGTTGCCGCAAGGCCGGTCAGGAGCCGACGTGAGGCAGATCGTCGACAACCTGAAGGCGCTCGGTCCCGCACGCCTGCTGGGCATCGTCGGGGTGGGACTGGCGATCATGGCGATCGTCGGCGTCCTGGCGCTCCGTGGCACCACGCAGCCGATGGGCCTGCTCTACAGCGACCTCGACCTACACGACTCGGCGCAGGTCTACGACGTGAAGGGCGGCGGCTCGCAGATCTTCGTCGCATCCGACCAGATAGACCGGCTCCGGCTTGCGCTTGCCCGCGAGGGCCTGCCCACGGGCGGCTCGGTCGGCTACGAGGTGTTCGACCGCAGCGACAGCATCACGTCCAACCAGTTCCAGCAGCAGATCAACCAGCTGCGCGCACTGGAAGGCGAGCTGAGCCGCACGATCCGCACGATCCGCGGGGTGCGCAACGCACGCGTCCATCTCGTGCTGGCCAGGCGCGAGCCGTTCGCCCGGGAGCAGCAGCAGGCCCAGGCCTCGATCGTCGTCGCGATGGCAGGGGCCGCACGGATGGGCGACGACGAGGTGCAGGCGATCGTCAACCTGGTCGCCTCCGCGGTTCCTGGCCTGCGATCGGAGAACATCAGCGTCGTCGACAACCGGGGCGAGCTGCTGGCCAAGTCGGGCCGGGATGCAGGACACGACGCGCAAGGGCGCGAGGACGGCATCCGCCGCACCACGGAGCAGCGGCTGGGAAAGTCCGTGGAGGAGATGCTGGGCCGTACGCTGGGCGCGGGCCATGTCCGCGCCGAGGCTTCGGTGGAGCTGGACTTCGACCGGATCAACGAAACCAAGGAGAGCTACGACCCGGACCAGCAGGTCGTGCGCAGCCAGCAGTCCGTCACCGACGCCAGCAAGACCAGCGAGCCGCCGGCCAGCGTATCGGTGCAGAACAACCTGCCTAATCCCGAGGCCCAGAACGGTGGCCCGAGCGGGACGTCGTCGAACCGGCAGGAGGAGAACACCACGTACGAGATCGGCAAGACCGTCCGTACGCTGGTACGAGACACGCCCTCGATCAAGAAGATCAGCATGGCGGTGCTGGTCGACGGCACCACGGTGCGCGGGGCCGACGGCAAGCCCGTCTGGCACGAGATGAGCCAGCCCGACCTGGACCGCATCGCGGCCCTGGTCCGCTCGGCCATCGGGTTCGACGCCAGGCGGGGCGATGCGGTCGAGGTGGTGAACATGCGCTTCACGGCCGAGGACGGGCTGGCGGAACCGGATCAGGCGGCGACGGGCTGGCTGCAGTTCGGCAAGTCGGACGTGATCTGGCTCGTCACGCTCGCCGCGGTCAGCCTGGTCGCGCTGTTCGCGCTGGGCTTCGTCGTCCGGCCGCTGGCGCTGAAGCTGGTCACCGGCCTGCCCGGTCCGCTGCCGGGCCTCGCGCTCGCCGGCGGCGCGAACCCGGCCGACGCCGCCCTTCCCGGCCTGGAAGGAGCCGCCCAGCCGCTGGCGCTGGGACAGCCGGCGGCAGGAGCGACGGGGGCGGCCGACCCGACGCAGCTGGCCAGCGACGCCGGCACGATGCTGAACGTCGCCAACGTCCAGGGCGAAGTGCGCGCCTCGTCGATCCGGCGCATGGCCGAGCTCGTCGAGCAGAAGCCAGACGTGTCCGTGACCGTCATCCGTGGCTGGTTGAACCAGAAGGCCGCCTGACATGAGTTTCCTGGCTCCCGCTGACTACAAGTCGCTGACCGGCCCGCAGAAGGCGGCCATCCTGATCCTCGCGATCGGGGACGTGGAAGGCGGCAAGGTGTTCTCGTTGCTGCACGAGGACGAGATCCGCGAGATATCGAAGGCGATGGTGCAGCTCGGGCCCATCCCGGCCGCCCTCGTCGAGCGGCTGTCGGCGGAGTTCGCCGAAAGCGTCAGCGCCGCCACCGGCCTGATCGGCGGGATCGAAAGCACGGAGCGGATGCTGGCCCGCAGCCTGCCGCCGGACCGCGTCGCGCTGATCATGGAGGAGATCCACGGCCCGGCCGGCCGCACGATGTGGGACAAGCTCGGCAACGTCGACGAGGCCATGCTCGCCAACTATCTCAAGAACGAATACCCGCAGACCGTCGCCGTCGTGCTGTCGAGGATCCGGCCGGAGCATGCGGCCAAGGTCCTGGCCGAACTGCCGGAGGCCTTTTCCACCGAAGTCGTCATGCGCCTGCTGCGCACGGGGACGGTGCAGAAGGAGGTGCTGGACGGCATCGAGCGGACCCTTCGCTCGGAGTTCATGTCGAATCTCGCCCGCACCGCCCGGCGCGATCCGCACGAGCAGATGGCCGTGATCTTCAACAGCTTCGACCGCAGGACCGAGGCGCGGTTCCTGGGGTCGCTGGAACAGCGCGACCAGGCGGCGGCCGACCGCATCCGCGCGCTGATGTTCACCTTCGAGGACCTGGGCCGCATCCCGCCGCAAGGCATCCAAGTCCTGCTCCGCAGCGTGCAGAAGGAACGGATCGCGATGGCGCTGAAAGGCGCCTCGGCCGAGATGAAGGAACTGTTCTTCGGGAATCTGTCCGAGCGTGCCGGAAAGATGCTGCGGGAGGAGATCGAGAGCCTCGGCCCGGTGAAGGTCCGCGACGTCGACGAGTCCCGCGCCGAACTGGTGAACGCCGCCAAGGATCTGGCCGCGCAGGGCAAGATCGAGATCAAGCAGGCCAGCGAGGAAGAGGTCATCGTCTAGCATGGACAGCATGGACGCCCTGCCGGACGGCAGGAG
>CAXTUQ010000551.1:0-4270 GCA_964247405.1 uncultured Acetobacteraceae bacterium | reverse complement strand
GAGGGCCTCACGACGGGGCGATGCCGGGGAACAGACACCTCACCAGGACGGGTCCCGTCAGAAATGCCGTGCTGCGCACGGCATTCAGGCAGCAAGCAAGAACTCGGAGGCTCCTCCAAAGATCAGACGAGAAGGAAGCACAGTCAACAGTGATAACGGGCTGGTGGTAACAATAAAGTCAGCAGAAATTATTGGAATTACTTGCTTGGACTGTTGCTTATGCTGGCCGGATGTGGGATAACAAATACGCGGTTGATCCCGACCGCAGCGAAGCGCCCCCGCCGGTGGTGGAACACCAGACGGGGGCCGATCCAGAACAGAGGATGTATTGGCATCATGAACCAGACCGACACCAACATCGGCGCTCCTTCCACCGAGGACAAGGCCGACACCGCCATTCAGGCCGCCATGGTCTCCGCCAAGGACAAGGCGAAGACCCCGGCCAAGACCGCGCCGAAGCAGCCCGCCCAGAACCGGCAAGGCCCGGCCGTCCGCCAGGCCGCCCAGGCCACCCGCACCGTCGTCACCATGGACACCGCCGCCCGCCTGTGCCCCAACGAGGCGGTCGCCGCCAAGATCGTCCGCATGTATGCCCTGGACGAAGTGGACTACCACGCCATCCGCGAGGCGACCGAGGAACATCTGGCTGTCAGCGCCAAGGTCCTGGCCGACAACCTGGGCGAACGCTTCGAGAAGCCCCTTGAGATGCACATGCAGCGCATCGTCGATGGCTTCGTCCGCTCCGCCCACGGGGCCGGCAACTTCTACGACCAGAAGGCCAAGCTGGCGCGCGACGCCACCAGCGCCATCGCCAACGACGACCGCGACGAGGACCGCCAGGGCATCGACGGCCTGGAGAACAAGGCGCAGCGCGCTTGCCGCTTCGCCGCCGAGGTCGGCTTGCAGGCTTACGCCCTGCTGGCCGCAGCCCACGGGGCCGTGGACGCCTACGCCCACGTCTGCGGGCGCGACTGGAAGCCCTACGAGGGCAGCACAGGCGCCGGCCAGAGCCTCGGACGCCGCGCCCTCACCTTGCAGGCCAGCGCCTTCACCCGCGACTAGCCGGACCATCGGCGGGGGCCGCAAAGCCCCCGCCACCGTCTCAAAACAAAGCCACCCCGCACAGAAGCAGCCGCCAGGGGGGCAAAGCCCCCCTGGACCCCCACTGGTCCCATGCAAGCCGCTTCCCACCATGCTCAGCAGAGCGCAGCAGAGTCGACCGCATGCAGGGGCGCTGGAGCAGGAAATGGCCGGGACGAGCCGGCGCGCGGCCGAACTGATCGTGCAAGCGGACCTGCGCAGTCAGGAAGCGGAGGGCGCCCCTCAGACGGCACGGATCGCCGAACACGGCGAAACATGGGCGCCGATGGACCGCGACGCCGAGTTCGCCGAAAGCTTCGGGCTGCTCCGGTCAGCTTGAGCGTGCATCCTTGCAGTGAGGGCAGCATCATGAACAATGAAACCGAAGGTCCCGAAGTTGCCGAGCGCTGCCCCGCATGCGGCGGCTTCCGCACCTTGCGAACGTTCGCAGGATACGACAAGGCAGTCTGTCGCGGCACGCCAGAATGCCTGGCGCAGTTGTTGGAAGAAGCAAAGATGACGTCCGACCGACGAGCCGGGCGTCGTCAGGGTGCTCGCCGGTAGCTGAGCGCGATCAGGCAAGGGGATGATCTTGATGTCCGACGCCCACCAAACCACCCGCCTCATCCCGTCTCACGGCTGCACCCCATGCCAGCTCGCCGGCTTGGCAGTCAGCAGCTACGCCATCGCGTGGCTCGTGATCTTCGCCGTGATCCTGCTCGCATGGCTGTCGTTTCCAACGCCCCCACCGCTGGAACTCCCGACCTCCAATGTCTTGTTCCCAGCCGTCGTCATCTTCTGGCTGCGCCTGTGTCGGGCGGAAAGGAAACGCCCTGTGCAGCAAAAGGCGTCAATCCCATGAGCAGCCCAACACAGACAATGGGGCGCTGATCAATGGCCGCCCCATCCTGAGCGGACCGCAAGAGCATCACGAAAAGCGCGGGCGCGAGCTGCACCGCGACACCTGCCGCTGGAGCGGCCAGTGGCGAAAGCGGCTGGGCGAGGGCATGACATGCGCCGGGGTCTTTCCCGCACGCCCATGCTCCCGATACGGCCTGCCTCAGCCGGTGCCGAGGTGCTGGGTCAGCACGCCCATCTGCGCCTTGTCCGTGTAGTTGCCGGGGCCACCCGACGGCTCGATGGACATGAACATGTCGCCCCACGCCGGTCCAGCCGCCCAATATGCGGCACCTTGCCAGGCGCCCGAATGCTGGTCCATGTAGGTCAGAGTGTTGTTCAGCGCGGCGGGGCCCGTGTCGGTCGCCGGCACGCCGAATTCACCCAGGAACAGCCGGTTGCCCGTCGCCTCCGCCCACTTCGTCGCGTCCGTGATGCGCTCCACACCGATCGTCGGCGACACGACGTCCGGCTGCGAGCCGCCGGAGCCGGCATCGAAGTACATGTGCAGCTCGTAGCCCATGTTGTGGTTCGGGTCCGTGATCTTGCCCATCACCGCGGCATTGTCCGAGGTCGTCCAGTCCTTGGCGTTCTGCCAATAGGTGCCAGGCACCAGGATCTCCTGGCTGGTGGCGCCCGCGGCCCGGATCGCGTTGACGGAGTCCTGGACGATCGGCTCCCACTGCGTCGCGGACTGGTTGTGCGCCTCGTTCATGATCCCGAACATCACGCTCGGCGTGCCCTTGTAGTGCTCCGCCAGCTTGGCGTTGAAGGTGGTGAGCGAAGAGGCCGGCGTGCCCGAGGTGCCGATGTCGTTGCCCCAGGCCGCGCCGAAGTTGTGCGGGTCCAGGATCACCTTGATGCCCTTGGACGCCGAATAGTTCACCACGTCGTCGATGCGTGCCAGCTCGGCCGCGTCGAACGCGCCGCCCTGGCTGTGCTCCAGCCGCTCCATCAGGAACGACAGCCGGAACACGTTCATCCCCTTCGACGCGAAATAGTCAACCTCGTCATGGGTCGGGTACACGTAATCGGTGCCCAGCACGCCCGGCGCGTTCTGCGGCGCAAAGGCCGGGCCGGCAAGGTTCACCCCGACCAGGCTCATGTGCGGCGACGATGAGGGAGCAGGCACAGACGCCGAGGAGGAAGCCGAGACGGGTGTGGGGATCGAAGCGGAAGCCGTCGCGAGGGGGGACGTCGCGGACCCGCCCTGTCCCGGCGCCTGCACCGTGACCTGCGCCGTCTCGCCGGCCGAGTACATCTCCTCGTCGATGTCCGCATACGGGTTCCCGTCATACTCGGCCGAGGTCAGGTAAAGGTTGCGGTCCGTGGCCGAGCTGCCGCCATAGGCGTCGTTGAGGTACTTGACCGCGACCTTGTGCGGCCCTGCGCCCCAACTCCCCCCGAAGGTGAAGGACTGCTGCGAGCCCGCCTTGTGCGAGGCCGTGACCGTCTGGACCGAGCCGACCGGCGTGCCGTCCACCGTGACGGTGAACTGCGCGTCGCCCTTGTAGGCATCCTCGGACAGGGTCAGGACCAGCGCG
The DNA here is from genome assembly GCA_964247405.1 of uncultured Acetobacteraceae bacterium. Taxonomy (GTDB): domain Bacteria; phylum Pseudomonadota; class Alphaproteobacteria; order Acetobacterales; family Acetobacteraceae; genus CAHJXG01. The sequence continues at coordinate 749 of CAXTUQ010000551.1, read as the reverse complement.
TCCGGGTTGGACGATGTTGACGTCGTGGGCATTGATGTCTCCATGGTTGTGGGCAGGGCTTCCGGGCGGCAGCGGGACCCCGCTACTGGATCACCCCGCGCTCGGTGCGCACGATCCAGGCCCGGCCACGCTGCATAATCGCCGTCACGCGGTCCGCCCCCGGCAACTGGTCGCCGACCATCACCAGGAGCCGCGCCGCCCGCTCGGAGCCGGCGCCCACGTCGGTCAGCACCGCAGCCCCCGGCGAACCCGCTTGCACGCGGTAGCCGCGCAGCACCGGCGGCGCGTCGGACACGGGCAACCCGGCCGCCAGCCCGCCCGCGTCCGGCCCGGCGGCGCTGCGCGCCTCGGCCAGCTTCAGCCGCTCCTCCAGGCTCGACGCCTTCGCCTGCACCGCCCCGGTCAGCGCCGTCACCTCCGTGCGGTAGCGCAAGCCCTCGTCGTGCATGTCGTGCACCAGCAGCGACATCTGCTGCACCAGCGACATCGTGCTCACCACCTGCTGCGCATCCACCCCGGGCGGTATCGCCTTCACCTCGTCCGGAACCGCCGCTGGCCCGGCGGACGGTGCGGAACTGGCCGGGGCGGTCGGAAGCTCCGGCGGCGCCGAAGGCAGCGCGGCGGCCTCGGGCAGGCTGGCCAGAGCGGCAGGAGGCGCCGTCGTCCATTCGGGGGCCGGCGGCAGCCGCACCGTCACGGGAGCGGCGGACGGCACGGTAAGCGCCGCGTCGGACGCGGGCGGCTTGGCC
>CAXTUQ010000550.1:0-4273 GCA_964247405.1 uncultured Acetobacteraceae bacterium | reverse complement strand
GAAACGGGCCAATCGCATGGCACTCGATTCGGTTATTCCCGGATGAACCCTAAGCGGCATCGAACTCCGCTTTCGGCGTGGGTGCCGGGCCGATGGCCAGCGTGGCGGCGCCGGTGGCGGCGTTGTTGGCGGGATCGCTGACCGTGTAGGTGAAGGCCGAGCTGGCGTTGTATAGCCCCGGCGTCGGCTTGAACCGCAGGCCTGTAAGCTGGTCGCTGGTCAGCGCCTGCCCGGCGGCCACGGCGGTGACGCCATCACCCAGCGTCACCGTGCCGTCGCTTGGCAGGGCAGCGGCGGTGATGGCGAGTTGCCCGGCGTCGTAGTTCGGGTCCGTGGGGGCGGCGATGCCCAGCGCGGTGGGGGCAACGCTCCCCGCCACGGTGAGCGTGGGCGAGGACAGCACGGGGCTGCCCACAGGGCCGTCCATGAGGCTGACGGTTACCGCGCGGTTCGTCACGGGGCTGACGGCGAAAACCTTGCCGGTGAAATCCCCGGCGAGACGCAGCGTCTCGACCGTGGCGCCGCCGTTGCTCAGGGTCAGGGTGCCGGGACCGCCGCCCGAGCCTGCGGCATAGGCCGCCGTGGTGACCGTGGTTGGCAGGGTGATGCTGTCGCCGGCCTGGAAGCCGGTGAGGGTTGCATCGATCCTGTAAGGAACACGGGTGAAGTCGCCTGACCCGATCGACAGCGTTGCGCCGGGGTCGAGGAAGGCGATGGTGTTGGTCGCGGCAACGGTGCCGTCCAGGGCCAGGGTGGCGCCCTTGCCGATCTGCAGGACGCCGTTGCCGGAGACGTTGCCGCTTTGTATCAGGATGCCGCCGGCGACGGTGACGGTGCCGTTGTCGGCCAGGGCGCCGCTCAGGGTTACATCATTGTTGGCGGTGATGGCCCGGCCCGCATCGACGGTGATCGTGCCGGCGGTTGCGCCGCCCGCGGCGCCGATCTCGACCGTGGAGGCGGCATCGACGGACAGGCCCGAAGAGGAGGCGACGTTTCTTCCCGGGGGCGGCGCGTTGAAGACAGCTCCTCCGAGCTGCACGGAGCCGCCATGCGCTGCGGCGATGCTGCCGCCATACGTCCCGTTGCCGTAGGAGATGTCGTATGGCAGGCCGCTTATGCCTGTGAGCACATCGTTCACGGTCAGCTTCGAGCCGGCGCCATCCACCAAGATGGTGCCGTAGGTGTCCGTGATCGCTCCGCCCACGGCCAACGTCCCGCCGGACGTTACGACGATCCGCCCGCTTGCCCGGTCGGTGTATGGAACAGAGGATGTCGGAGTGGCCACCGTCCCGATCGTGAGCGCGCCGCCGATGCCGACCGTGCCGCCCGCGTCGTACAGGGAACCCGAGTTGACCGACAGGGCGCCAGGCGTGGAGAGCGCCGCGCCTGCTGCCAGGTTGATCGTGCCATCAGCAGCATTCGTGTATGTATAGCTGTTTGCATCTGCACCGCTGACGCCACTTGCCAGCCCGACCATGACCGGTCCTGCCGAAGATACGCTTGTGGCGCCGGCAAGCGAGAGCGTGCCGTCGAGCACATCGACCGAGCCGGCCGTGACCATGCCGCCCGCAGCCAGCGCCAAAGAGCCAGCCGTCGGCATTGCCGTGAAGGAAGACTGCGTCGTCAGGGGAAAATGCGTTGTTGTCGAAACCAAAGTCAGGCTGCCGACGCTGAGTGCCCCGCCCACCGCGTAGCCGCCGCCCAGGCTCACGTTGCCGGTCAGCCCCACGCTGGCAGCGCTGCCGCCGCCCGAGATCGCCTCAGCCGGGCCGGCCGGACCCGTGATCGTGACCGGCGTCAGCGTCCCCGGGACATACGGCGCCGGGCTGGTCCCCGTTGCCGTGTCATCCCAGTTGCTGACCGAACCCCATGAGCCGCCGGCCGGGCCGACCCACAGGTAGGCATCCGCAGTCGGAGACTTCGTTCCAGTCGTCGGCATCGCAAACCCCACCGTTCCAGCGCCAGCCTGAGCGACGGTGCGGCAAGCGCCTGCTTCAGCAGCCCGCCGGACGCGTTGCTGCGAACGCTTCTGACATTGGAACGAAGTCGCAACAAGAGGCTGCGCCAAGACTTTGCAAAAACCGGAGAATGCTCACCAAAGGCAACAGTCGGGCCGCGTGGCGGCGGCGCCTCCGGTCAGAAATCCAAATCCGCGTAATGCGCCGGCGGCATCACCCCCGGCACCCGGTCCGCGAGCAGCGCCCGGAAGCTCGGACGCGACTTCATCCGCGCGTACCAGTCATGCGTCGCCGGCGACACCGACCAGTCCACGTCGCTGGCGAAGTCCAGCGCCGACAGGTGCGCCGCCGCCGCGAAGTCCGCGAGCGACAGCGACGCGCCCGCCAGCCACGTCCGCTGCTCCGCCAGCCAGCCGATGTAGCCCATGTGGTCCCGCAGGTTCGCATAGCCGGCCCGCAGCAGCGCGCCGTCCGGGTTGCCCCGGCCCATCAGCCGCTTCATGAACTTCTCGCCGAGCAGGTTCGCCGTCACCTCGCGGGCGAACTTGTTGTCGAACCAGGCGACCAGGCGCCGCACCTCCACCCGCTCCGCCAGCGTCGTGCCCAGCAACGGGGTGTCGGGGTAGGCTTCCTCCAGGTACTCGCAGATCGTCCCGCTGTCCGGGATCACCAGGCCGTTCTCCTCGACCAGCGTCGGCACCTCGTTGGCCGGGTTCAGGGCGAAGTACTCGGGCCGCCGCTCCCAGACCTTCTCCACCTGCAATTCGAACGGCAGCCGCTTCTCGGTCAACGCCAGGCGGACCTTGCGGGAAAAGGGCGACAGCGGCAGGTGGTGCAGGACGCGCATGACCCGCTTATCGCACTCCGGACGGCGCGCGCCAACCTCCGCGTTCACGCAAGACGCGCGGCGCGGCGGCTCTTGCCATAAAGGCGCGCTTCCCCGAAGATCGTCTCAAAAGGGAGGGTTCCATGGCTGACCACGACCTTGCCGCGCTTTGGGAAGAGCATTGCCGATACGAGTTCGAGACCCGCGACCTGGACGCCACCATGGCGACCATGGTGGAGGAGCCGTACGTCAACCACGTGCCCACCATGACCGGCGGCGTCGGCCATGACGCGCTCCGGCGGTTCTACCGGGACCACTTCATCGGCCGCAACCCGCCGGACACCGAGCTGGTCCCCGTCAGCCGCACCGTGGGCCAAGACAGCCTGGTGGACGAGATGATCTTCCGCTTCACCCATACGTCGGAGATCGACTGGATGCTGCCGGGCGTCCCGCCCACCGGGCGCCGGGTCGAGGTCCCGCTGGTCGCCATCGTGCAGTTCCGCGGTGGCAAGCTGGTGCACGAGCACATCTATTGGGACCAGGCCTCGGTGCTGGTGCAGGCCGGCCTGCTCGACCCGGCGGGCCTGCCGGTCGCCGGCATCGAGACCGCGCGCAAGGTGCTGGACAAGACGCTGCCCAGCAACGCCCTGATGCGCGGCCGGGCCAGCAGCGAACCTCAGCCGGCCTGACCGCAGCGCTCTGACCCCGCCACGCGCCCCCGGCCGTGCTGGAGGACTTCGGCCCGGCGGCCCGGCCGCGAACCCGGTTCAGGTCAGCGCGATCAGGATCAGCACGATGCCCAGCGTCGCCACGGCGAACGCCACGGTGCGCACCACCGGGATGCCCGCCGCATATAGCGGCACGTAGGCCAGCCGCGCCCAGAAGAACAGATGCGCCCCCGCCACCGTGAGCCACCCATGCCGCCCGGCGGCGTGCGCCACGAGCACGGCGGCGGCGAAGAACGGAAAGGTCTGCATGTAGTTGGCGAACGCCCGCTGCACCCGCGCGCCGATCCCGGTCAGCGGCTTCGGCTCGTCGCGCGGGCTGAGGCCATAGGCCCAGCCATGCTGCAAGGTGGTGAACTGGCCCGTGGCCACGGCGTGCACGAGGCCGAGGACCGTCGCCCAGGCGAGCAAGGCGAGTTCGGTGGTCATGATGTCTCCTTGGGCGTTCGCCGTGGCAACGCCGGGGGTCCGAGGCAAGTTGCAGCCCTGCCGCCGGCACGAGGCACGCGGCGGCGTCCCAAGCGGCTTGACCCAATTTGTTGCAAAATCGTATCATAAACCCAATGGCCCCGGCCGGCTACGGCGGCCTTCGGCACGGCGGGAAGCGGCATGGCGCGAAGCGCGGGCGGGGCGGTGATCCTGGGCACGGACGGCAGGGACGACATCCATGCCGGGAATGGCGACAAGACTGTCCTCGCCGGGGCGGGCGACGACCAAATCCGGGGCGGGACCGGCGCGCAGTTCCTCGACGGCGGGGACGGCAT
>CAXTUQ010000549.1:0-4276 GCA_964247405.1 uncultured Acetobacteraceae bacterium | reverse complement strand
CCCGGCGGCAGCCTTCGGTCGAAATAGCGGCGCAGCCGTGCCCCGGCCTCGGTCAGCAGCCGATGGTAGGCCGCGGCGTCGCCCGATTGGGCGGCGGCCATCAGCGCGCTCCAGTCACCGACAGCCATGCCGACCCTGCACAGTTTCAGGCGTCGCGCCGGGGCGCGCGGGACAATATGCGCCGCTGCCATGCCGGCCCAGCCTGCCATGTCCGATCCCATGACCGGCCATTCCCCGGAACCCGGCCGCCGGTTACAGCGGCCGGGTGAAAAAGCGGAGATGGGCGCGCTTCGTCAGGACCTGGCCCGCCGCTTCGCATGGACGGCCGCTGGGTGGCTGATGCCGCCGGCCTTCATGGCATCCCGCGGAAGCGGCCTTCCATCAGAGCGGCGCCGCGGCACTGTGTTACGCCGCTCCGAACGGCCAACGCGAACTCGCACCCTCGGCGCGCGCTGCGACCAGCAGCTTGGCCATGACCTGGTTGGGGCCTGGCCGCGATGCCGTTTGCTCGATTTCGGCCCAGTCGAACTGCACCGTGTCGGCGGCCGGGTCCCAGTGCGCGGCCGACTTCGACGGCGCCGCTGCGGTCTTGGCCGGAGAGGGCGCCGGCGTCGGCTTGGCTTCGGCGATCGCCCCGCCTGCGTCCGCCGGCTCCGGCATCAGGGCGAAGTCATTCGGCCCTGTTGTCGCGTCGCCATCCCTGGCGCTGACGCTCGGTAGGCTGCTTTCCGTCTCAGCCGGCATCGGCGCAATTTTTGCCCGGGGCGGACGGCCCCGGCGGGCTGGCGTGGGGGGCGCATCCGGCACGGCGGCTTCGGCGGCTTGGGTGGCCTTCGGCTTGCGAGGCATTTAAAATCCTTTTGCTGAAAAGCGCCTCATACGCGAGACGCGCCGCAATGCAAACAAGGGATGCGCAGTCCCGAAGCGAGTCTTCATGCCGCCATGGATGCTGTACGGGGCAAACGGCTACACCGGGCAACTGATCGCACGGGAAGCGGTGCGTCGCGGCCTCACGCCGACGCTGGCCGGGCGCGATTCGGGCAAGGTCGGCGCGCTCGCGCAGGAGCTTGGCCTTTCCCATCGGGTGTTCGCCTTGGACCGGGCGGACGACGCGCCCGGCGCATTGAACGGCATGGCGCTTGTGCTGCATTGCGCCGGGCCGTTCTCCGCGACCGGCGTGCCCATGATGGAACGCTGCCTGCGGAGCGGCGCGCATTACCTCGACATCACCGGGGAGATCGACGTGTTTGAGCAGGCCTATGCCCGCGATGCCCAGGCGCGTGCGGCGGGCGTGCTGCTGTGCCCCGGCGTCGGGTTCGACGTGGTGCCGACCGATTGCGTCGCCGCCGCGCTGAAAGACGCGCTGCCGGACGCGACGCATCTGCGGCTCGGCTTCGATGCCCGTTCCGCCGTTTCGCCCGGCACGGCAAAGACCGCGGCGGAGGGCATCGCGCTGGGCGGGCGCGTGCGGCGGGACGGACGGATCGTCCGCGTGCCGCACGGCCACCGCACCCGGCGGATCGACTTCGGCGGTGGCGTGCGGACGGCGGTGACAATCGCCTGGGGCGACGTCAGCACCGCCTTCCACACCACGGGCATCCCCAACATCGAGGTTTATGCCGCCGTCCCGCCCGCAGCGGCGCTCGCGGCAAGGCTCGGCTTTCTGCTCGAACTCTTGATGGCGGTCCCGCTCGTACGCGACGCCGTCGCCCGGCGCGCCGGAACGGTGCGTGGCCCTGACGCCGATGCGCGGGCCGGGTGGCCGTCACTCGTTTGGGGCGAGGCGGAGGCCGCAGGCGTGCGCCGGACCTGCCGGATGCGGACCGCGAACGGCTACGATTTCACCGTGAGCAGCGCGCTCGGCGTTGTTTCCTCGATGCTGGACCGGACGCCGCCGCCCGGGTTCTGCACGCCGTCGCGCTTGATGGGCCAGGATTTCGCGTCCCGCCTGCCCGGGTCGAGCGCGATGGTGGTCACATAAGGCCGGCAGTTCACGCTCCCGTGCTTCACGCGATTTCGGGCGAAGCGCCATGCAGCCATCCCCCCGCCTCCCCGTTGTGCCGCCACCTCCAAGGAGTTTGTCCCATGGCCGACGATCCCACCAGCCATCCCCAGCCGCCGATGGACACCCACCCGATCGACCCGCCGGGTCATACGAGCGAGATGCCGCAGCAGCCCGACCACGGCGAGCACAGCTACAAAGGTTCCGGCCGCTTGCTCGGCCGCGCCGCCATCATCACCGGCGCCGACAGCGGCATCGGCCGCGCGGTCGCCATCGCCTTCGCGCGGGAAGGCGCCGACGTGCTGATCTCCTACCTGAACGAGCACGAGGACGCCGAGCAGACTGCCCACTGGGTGCGGGAGGCCGGGCGCCGCCCCGTGCTGGTGCCCGGCGACGTTGCCGAGCAGGGCCACTGCCGCGACATCGTGCAGCGGGCGGTAGCCGAGTTCGGCCGGCTCGACATCTTGGTCAACAACGCCGCCATGCAGCGGGTCCATGACGACATCTCGGAAATCAGCGCGGAGGAATGGGACCAGACGTTCCGCACCAACATCTACTCGCAATTCTTTCTGTGCCAGGCGGCGGTGCCGCACATGAAGCCGGGTGCCGCCATCGTCAACACCACCTCGATCAACGCCAAGAACCCGTCGCCGCAACTGCTGGCCTATGCGACGACCAAGGGCGCCATCGCCAACTTCACCGCCGGGCTGGCCGGCATGTTGGCGAAGAAAGGCATCCGGGTGAACGCGGTGGCGCCGGGGCCGATCTGGACGCCGCTGATCCCGTCCACCATGCCGCCCGACAAGGCCGAGAGCTTCGGCGAGGAAACGCCCCTCGGCCGCGCCGGCCAGCCGGCGGAGTTGGCCGGCGCCTACGTGCTGCTGGCGTCCGACGAGGGGAGCTACATGACGGGCGCCGTCATCCCCGTCACCGGCGGGCGTCCGATGCTGTGAACGGCGCGGCGTACTGGCTCCGGCACGCTTGCCTGGTTCTGGCGGCCCTCCCATGTGAATGACGAAGGGGGCCGCTGGTGCAGTTTTCGCGCGGGCGTGTCGGCCCCGGTCAGGGCTTGCACCGCGGGGCGGGCCGGCTGTTTCGAGGATTGGACGCCATGCCCATTCACATCCCATTCGACAACACCTACGCCCGCCTGCCGGACCGCTTCTACGCGCGCGTCGAGCCAACCCGCGTCGCGGCGCCCCGGCTGCTCCGGGTCAACGCTGCCCTGGCGGGACAGCTTGGAATCGACCCCGGCAGCCTGGGTGGTCCCGAGGCGGCCGACATCTTTGCCGGGAACGCCGTGCCGGAGGGCGCGGAGCCGATTGCCCTGGCCTATGCCGGGCACCAGTTCGGCGGCTTCTCGCCGCAGCTCGGGGACGGGCGGGCCATCCTGCTGGGCGAGGTCGTCGGGCGGGACGGTCGGCGGCGGGACATCCAACTCAAGGGGTCCGGACCCACGCCCTTCTCCCGCCGGGGCGACGGCCGCGCCGCGCTGGGGCCGGTATTGCGCGAGTACCTACTCAGCGAAGCCATGGCGGCCCTGGGCATCCCGACATCCCGGACGCTGGCCGCGGTTGCCACGGGGGAGGAGGTCGTCCGCGAAACAATGCTGCCCGGCGCGGTGCTGACCCGCGTCGCCGCCAGCCACGTCCGCGTCGGCACGTTCCAGTACTTCGCCGCCCGCAGCGACATCGAGGCGGTGCGAACGCTGGCCGATTACGTGATTGCCCGGCACGACCCGGACGCGGCGGGCGCCGCGAACCCGTATCGCGCCCTGCTGGACGGCGTGATCGCCCGGCAGGCGGACCTGGTGGCGCAATGGGTGCTGGTGGGCTTCATCCATGGTGTGATGAACACCGACAATACCGCCATTTCCGGCGAAACCATCGACTACGGTCCTTGCGCCTTCATGGACGCTTACGACCCGGCCACGGTGTTCAGCTCCATCGACCAGGGCGGCCGTTACGCCTACGCGAACCAGCCCCGCATCGCCCATTGGAACCTGGCCCGGCTTGCAGAGGCCCTGCTGCCGCTGCTCGGGGAGGGCCAGGACGCCGGCCTGGCCTCCGCGCAGGAGGCGCTGGCCGCTTTCGGCCCGCGGTTCGAGGCGGCGTATTTTGGCGGGCTGCGGCGGAAGATCGGCTTTGAGACGGAGCAGGAGGGCGACACTGCCCTGGTTCAGGATCTGCTGACCCGCATGGCGGAGAACGCGGCGGATTTCACGCTGACATTCCGGCGCCTGTGCGCCGCGGCGGCCGGGCCGGAGGGGGACGA
>CAXTUQ010000548.1:0-4279 GCA_964247405.1 uncultured Acetobacteraceae bacterium | reverse complement strand
GGGTGCCGATCGCGGAGGGGCAGCGCATCCTGCGGGCGCTGCGCGGCCGGATGACGGGGCTGGCCTGGCCGACCTATGTGCTGGACATCCCGGGGGGCATGGGAAGGTGCCGGTGGGGCCGGGTTTTTTGGAGGATGGCGCGGTGCGGGACGCGGCGGGGCGGCGGCATGCGCTGCACGATGGTGTGGGGGACTGCCGCTGATCGCCGTGTGGATCAGGTTGATGCCGGTTCGGCGTGTGGTCAGACTGGTTGCAGGGCTGTCAAAGCCATGACTTAGGAGCGATGATGAACGTTCAGCAGATTGCCGCTTTCTGTGACGGAGCGATGGGTGGCAGTCCCGCTGGTGTCGTGATCTGCGACGCGCTGCCCGATGCGGCGACCATGCAGGCAGTCGCATCCAAGGTGGGCTATCCAGAGACGGCGTTCGCGGCCCCCGCGGGAGAAGGCTGGCGCGTTCGGTACTTCGCTCCCGAGGTCGAGGTCGATTTTTGCGGTCACGCCACAATTGCCCTGGGCACAGCACTCGCTCTTGCGCGGGGTGACGGAGTTTTCAAGCTTCAACTCAACAATGCCACCATCACGGTGGAGGGTCGGAGGTCAGGCGCAACGATGACCGCTGCTCTCCAGTCACCGCCGACCTGCAGCAGGCCAGCTCCCCCTCAACTCGTGGCCGATGCCTTGGCCCTATTCTCCTACTCGCCGGCTGATCTGGATGAGAGGATACCCGCAGCCATCGCCCACGCCGGGGCCGATCACCTGGTGCTGGCGCTCAAGAGCCGTGAGTTGCTTTCCGCCATGCGCTACAATTTTGAAACCGGCCGGAAGCTCATGCTGGCGGAGAGCATCGGCACGGTCAGCCTGATCCATGCCGAAACGCCGCAGCTTTTCCACGCACGCAACCCTTTCCCGATTGGCGGCGTGTACGAAGACCCTGCGACCGGCGCCGCCGCGGCTGCGTTTGCGGGCTACCTCCGCGATTTCGGCTGGCCGCACGGAGGCGCTATCGAGATCATTCAAGGCGAGGACATGGGGATGCGCTCCCGCCTTGTCGCCGAGATTTCTCCAATGTCTGGTGCGAGCGTTCGCGTGTCTGGCACTGCTCGGTTGATTGGGTTGGAGGCTGTGGCCGCATAGGACCGCTTCGGCGTGGATGCGCTCTCATTTGCTTGGCAGCAGCTCGACTGATGGAGGAGCGGAGCCGCTGAGCTTGCCATCGGTTTCTGTTATATATTTGACGCGGGCACGGGATCATCCGGCCTACGCGACGGGATGATCTGATGAGCGACATAAGCCGGACCGAACGCCTCAACATTGACGAGACGATCGCACGGATAGAACTCGCGATCGTGGAAGCGCAGAAGTACCGGGTGGAGATGCCCAAGCTTGAGGCCGAGCGCGAGAAGCTCGCCGTGGAGCGCGACAAGCTTGCGGCGGAACGGGCGAAGCTGCTCAGCGACCGCAACGCGCTGCCATGGCAAGTGATCACTGCCTTGGTGGTTTCAGGCGGCGGATTGGTAGGCGCGACGCTTGCGGTCGCGTCGGCGTTTCACCTGATCCGATGACCCCGCAGCGTTGCCGCGAATGCCGGGGGCGGCTCGGCCTGTCGTTGCAGGGCATGGCCGACGTGCTCGGCACCGATAACCGGCTGATCCGCCGTTGGGAGTCCGGGCAGCGTCCGGTGCCGCCGGAAGTGGCCGCCTGGCTTGAAGCCGCGGCGGCGGTGCCACTGCCCGCCCCGTCCTGGTTTGAACGTCTGCCGTCACCGGAGACCCACGCCGGATCTGGGGACCGCCCATGAGCGACCTTTCCAATGACAAGAACCGCCTCGACAGGCGCAAGCGCGCCGAAACCGCTTGGCTTGCATCGGAAGGGGATAGGGCGGCTCGCCGCGCAGAAGCCCAGGCCGCTCTGGGAGAAAAGGTCGGCACTCACGGTGGGATTTGATATGCGGAAACCAGCCCTCCTGTTACGCTATCACATGATAGCAGCGTCGTGCGGCAGAACCGTCGGCGAGGAGGCTCCCTGTGTCCAGCTTGCTGATCCGCCACGTCGATGACGCCCTGCGTGCCCGGCTCAAGGCCCGCGCCCGCGCCCACCACCGCTCCCTGGAGGAGGAGGCGCGGGAAACCCTGCGCAGCGCCCTGGCCCGGGACGCGGACGGAGAAGAACCCCTCCTGCAGCTCGCCGCCCGGCTGTTCGGACCGGAACGCGGCGTTGACCTCGACTTGCCGCCCCGGGCGGACGATGGGCAGCGGCCGGCGCCGGACTTCTCCGGGCCGGAGCATGGCCGCTGATCCTGCTCGACGCCAACGTGGTGTCCGAGCTTATGCGCCGGCATCCCCACCCGGCGGTGGCAGGCTTCATCGAACGCCATCCCAGCGCCGACCTCTTCGTGCCGAGCCTCGTTGTGGCCGAAATCCGCTACGGCCTGCACCGGCTGCCGGACGGCCGGCGGCGTGACGAGCTTGAGCGGGACTTCGGCACCTTCCTTGCGGCCGGGTTCGCCGCGCGCGTCCTGGCGTTCGACGCCGACTGCGCCCTGGGCTATGCCACGGCGCGCATCGTCCGGGAGCAGGCGGGGCGGCCCGTCCCGGCGATGGACGCCCTGATCGGCGGCATGGCCCTGGCGCACCGCGCGACGCTCGCCACGCGCAACGTCGCCGACTTCGATGGGTATGGGCTGAGCATCACCGATCCCTGGCAGCATCGGTGACGGGCTTGCACCTTGGCGTCCCGCGGCCTCCCCGCATCCTTGCCCGGGTGCCGGGCACCGGCTAGAAGCGGCGTTTCCCATGCGGGCCGCGCCCGCGCGGGATTCGTCGTCTTTGATAAGCAGGTCCGTTCGATGAAGCAGCAGGCAAACCTCATACGCGCCGGCCAGGTGCTGGACCACGGCGGACGCCGCTGGACCGTGCTGAAGCAGCAGATCATCACCCCGGGCAAGGGCGGCGCCTTCATCCAGGTCGAGATGCGCGACCTCAAGACCGGCAACAAGACCAACGAACGCTGGCGCACCGCCGACACCGTGGAGCGCCTCGCGACCTCGGAAAAGGAGTTCACCTACTCCTACACCGACGGCAGCAACGTCGTGCTGATGGACCCGGAGAACTACGAGCAGACCCTGGTGCCGCTCGACCTCTTGGGCGACCTCGCGCCGTTCCTGCAGGACAACATGACCGTCACCGTCGATATGGTGGAGGAGGAGCCGGTCGGCGTGCGCCTGCCCAACACGGTGGTGCTGGAGGTCGTGGAAGCCGATCCGGTGGTCAAGGGCCAGACCGCCACCAGCAGCTACAAGCCCGCCCGCCTGTCCAACGGCGTGAAGACCCAGGTGCCGCCCTTCGTCGAGGCGGGGGAAAAGATCGTGGTGCGGACCGAGGACGCCAGCTACGTGGAGCGGGCGCGCGGCTGATGGCGCTCCGCCTGTCGCCCCACATGACGGTGATGCAGAACGCCGCGCAAAAAGCGTCGAAGCGGCTGCTGCGCGACTTCAACGAGGTCGAGCAGCTCCAGGTCAGCATCAAGGGGCCGAGCGACTTCGTGAGCCAGGCCGACCTGCGGGCGGACCGCCCCATGCCGGAGGAGCTCGGCAGGGCGCGTCCGGGCTACAGCTTCCTGATGGAAGAGAGCGGCATGTCCGGCAGCGCCAACTGGGCCTGGCGCTGGATCGTCGATCCCCTCGATGGGACCAGCAACTTCCTGCACGGCATCCCGCAATGGTGCATCTCCATCGCGCTTGAACGGCGGCTGCAGGACGGCGGCAGCGAGATCGCGGCGGCGATGATCTACAACCCCGTGCATGACGAGATGTTCTGGGCGGAAAAGGGCGGCGGCGCCTACCTCAACGAGCGCCGCCTGCGCGTGTCCGCCCGGCGCGAGTTCAAGGACGCGCTGTTCGCCACCGGCATCCCGTTCGCGGCCGTGTCCGGGGCCAACCGGCTGGCGTTCGCCCGCACGCTCGGCGTGCTGATGCCGCAGGTGGCCGGCATCCGGCGCTTCGGGGCGGCGGCGCTGGATCTCGCCTGGGTCGCGGCCGGGCGCTACGACGGGTATTGGGAATTGGGGTTGAAGCCCTGGGACATGGCGGCCGGGCTGCTGATCGTGCGGGAGGCCGGCGGCTTCGTCACCGACCCGGCGGGCGCGGAAAGCATTCTGCACGACGCCGGGCCGAACGACATCGTGGCGGCCAACCCGCACATGCACGCCCGGCTGCGCGAGGTGGTGGCGGAGGGCGTCGTCGCCGCCGAGGGCCGCGCCGGCTGATGCGCAGGTGGGCGC
>CAXTUQ010000547.1:0-4282 GCA_964247405.1 uncultured Acetobacteraceae bacterium | reverse complement strand
CCGGACAGCACGGGCGGCAGGCGGGGCAGCAGCGGACCCAGCGCGGCCTCGTCGGCGTTCTCGATTCCGATGATGCGGATGGCGCGGGCGGCCAGGTCCTCGATCAGGGTAAGCAATCCGGCCTCCGCGCCGGCCAGGCCCTCCAGGTCCAGCACGACCGGACGCCCGTCGAAGAACCGGGGCGAGCGGCCGACCTGCGCGTCGAGCTGAGCCATCCATTCCGCCAGCGGCTGGTCCGGCATGAGCACCACGGCCATGAACGAACGGCCGCGGAGGCGCAGGAACGGACGAGGGCGCGCAGTGTTACTCACGGTTAACGGGCGTACTGGCACAAGCCAGGTCCGTCAACACGATTAGTTGCGTTTGACGACCTTTTTGCTTTCGGGGCGCTGCGCGCGGGCTGCGGCTGGACGCCAGGCCCCTTCATGCGCCAGCCTCGCCTGACATGCCGGCCTCCGCTACGGAGTTGGCAGCAGCGGAGCGACTCCATGGACCGACAGATCGCCGCCCCCATCCCCGCCATCGACCACGTCGTGATCAACGCCCGCGACCGGCTGGAAGAGGCCGCCGCGACCTTTCACCGCCTTGGCTTCTCGCTGACGCCGCGCGGGCATCATACGCTCGGTTCCATCAACAACCTTGCGATCCTCGGCACCGACTACCTTGAACTGCTGGGCGTGCCGCCCGGCGCGGATGGGCGGACGGACGTGCTGGACTGGCCGGCGGGCTTGAACGGCCTGGTGTTCAAGACGTTCGACAGCGACGGCGCCTTCGCGGCCCTGGGAGCCGCCGGGGTGCCGGTGTTGCCGCCCCAGGCGTTCTCCCGCCCTGTCGAGATGCCCGGCGGCACGCGCGACGCCGCGTTCCGCACCGTGCGGCTGGAACGTGACGCGGTGCCCGCCGGCCGGGTGTTCTTCTGCCATCATTTGACGCCCGAACTGGTGTGGCACGATCCCTGGCGCCGGCACCCGAACGGCGCGCTGGGCATTCAGCGCGCCGTCGTCTGCGCCGCGGAGCCGGCGATGCTCGGCGGCCTGTTCGCCCGCATGTTCGGCGAGGAGCACGTGCGGCAGACCGCCGACGGATGCCGCCTGTCCGCCGGGCTGGCCAGCATCGACGTGGTGACCCCGGCAGCACTCGACGCGGAGTTCGGCGCCGGCGCGCCCGAGGCCGCGGGCCGCGATCAGTTCATGGCGGCGCTCACCCTGCGCACGCTGTCGCTGGACCGGGCGTCCCGCGCCCTGCGGGACGGCTGCATCGCGGCGACGCGGGACAAAAGCGGCATCACGGTCGCGGCGACGGCGGCCTGCGGCGTGACGCTGACGTTCGGGGAATAAGGCGCAAGGCGCGCGGCCGAGGCCAGGCTGCGCCCGTCCGCGCTGGCACACGGGAGGTTGCTGGCTGTCCCGGCCAGGCACAGTTACCCCTGCTGCATGAATTCTAATGTGCATGACGCCGCGTGGATCGGGTGGCACACACAACCGCATAGCCTCGGAGATGCCTTCGGGCGGAAACAGCAGATAGAACCAATGACATCAAACGTCTCGCCAATTCTTCACGTTATTGGTGCCCCATGCGGGTGATCGGCCTTGCCGGCTGGAGCGGCGCGGGCAAGACCACCTTGCTGCGCCGGCTGATTCCGGTGCTGGTCGGGGAGGGGCTGCGCGTCTCGACCGTGAAGCACGCGCATCACGGCTTCGACGTGGATCAGCCCGGCAAGGACTCGTGGGAGCACCGGCAGGCCGGCGCCCAGGAGGTGGTGGTGGCGTCCGCGCACCGCTGGGCGCTGATGCACGAGCTGCGAGGCGACGCCGAACCCGACCTTGCCGACCTGCTGGCGCGCCTCAGTCCGGTGGACCTCGTGCTGGTGGAGGGTTTCAAGCGCGGCGGCCAGCCCAAGCTCGAGGTGTTCCGGGCCGCGAACGGCAAGCCCATGATCCATCCCGACGATCCCTCCGTGGTCGCGGTGGCGTCGGACGAGCCGGTGCCGGACCTGGCCTTGCCGTGGATGCAGTTGGATGACATCCCCGCCATTGCCGAGGCCGTGCAGGCGCTGGCGGTTCCGGTCGGCTGATGGCGCAGCTCTCGGGCGACTGTGCCTTCGGCGGCGCACCGCTGACGCTGGATGCCGCCCGGGCCATGATCGAGGCCCAAACGAGGCCGGTGGACGGGACGGAGCAGGTCGGGCTGCACCAAGCGGACGGGCGCGTGCTGGCCGCCGATCTCGTGGCGCCTGCGGACCTTGCCGCCGTTCGACAACTCGGCCGTCGATGGCTATGCCGTGCGGGTGGCGGGGCTGGAAGCGGGAGGCCACCTGCCGGTGCTGGGCCGGCTTGCGGCGGGCATGGCGGCGGAGCCTTTGGCGGAGAGTTCGGCCCGACGCATCTTTACCGGCGCCCGCTTGCTGCCCGGCGCGGACGCGGTGTTCATGCAGGAGGACGTGCAGTTCGACGCCGGGCACATGGGGGTGCCGCCGGGGTTGCGGGCCGGCGCTAACACTCAATTGCGCGGAAAGGATGCAGTTCGCACGCCCGATGATCGCGGCGCTGGCCGGGAGCCGCTTCCAGCCGCCGCCCGCCCTGCATGTGCCGGCCGCCTTCGCGTACCGGAAGAAGGCCGGGCTGCGCGAGCACGTCCGCGCCCGCCTGCTGCCTGGGCCGGACGCCATGCCGGTGGCGCACAAGCACGGGGTTGATGGCTCTGCCATCCTCACCTCGCTGACCGAAACCGATGGGTTGGTCGAGCTGGTGAAGGGCATCGCGCGGATCTCTCCGGGCAACGTTGTGGCATTTCTGCCCTATGGGTTGCTTTTCTGACACAATCCGGTTGCATTTCTAAGCCATTGGGTCTATGTGCAGTGCAGCAGACTGCGACTGCTTGCGCCTTCCTCCTCCGGTGTCCTCGTGCGCAGAGAGCCGACGCCCAACACGGAAGCGCCCTTCGCTCCCAAAACCTCGACTGAGACCAGCGGCAGTCCCGCCGCGCCCCATGCCACGCAGGGCAGGTTTCCATGCGCCGTTCGCATCCCCATCAGGATGCGCGGCCACACGACCCGGCGCCAGGAGGCGCCCTTTCCTTATGACAACATTCGCCGACCTTAAGCTTTCCGAACCCTTGCTGCGCGCCCTCGTGACCGAGGGCTACACGACGCCGACGCCGATCCAGGCCGGCGCCATCCCGCATCTGCTGGAGGGCCGCGACCTTTTGGGCCTGGCGCAGACCGGCACCGGCAAGACCGCCGCCTTCGCTTTGCCGATCCTGCAGCGGCTGGAGGCCCGCCGGGTGCCCGCGCCGCCGAAGGGTTGCCGCGTCCTCGTGCTGGCGCCGACTCGGGAGCTTGCATCGCAAATCGACGAGAGCTTCGCGACCTATGCTCGGCACATGCGGCTGAGCCACGCCGTGGTGTTCGGCGGCGTGGGGCAAGGCCGCCAGGTGGACGCGATGCGCCGCGGCGTCGATGTGCTGGTCGCCGCTCCCGGCCGCCTGCTGGACCTGATGGGGCAAGGCCACATCGAGCTGTCCAAGGTCGAGGTCTTGGTGCTCGACGAGGCCGACCGCATGTTGGACATGGGTTTCGTGCGCGACATCCGCCGCATCGTCGCCACCTTGCCGCAGGCCCGGCAGACCCTGCTGTTCTCCGCCACCATGCCGCCGAGCATCGCCGAGCTGGCCGGCAGCATGTTGCGCAACCCGGTCCGCGTGGAGGTGGCGCCGCCGTCCACGACGGTGGAGCGCGTCCGGCAGACGATGATGTTCGTCGATGAAGCCGACAAGAAGGCCGCGATCGAGAAGCTGGTGAAGTCGCCCAAGGTTGCCCGCGCCATCGTGTTCACCCTGATGAAGCACGAGGCCAACAAGGTGGCCGAGCACCTGACCAAGGCCGGCGTGATCGCGGAGGCGATCCACGGCAACAAGTCCCAGGGCGCGCGGGAGCGTGCGATGGCCGGTTTCCGCTCCGGCGCGGTGAAGGTGCTGGTCGCGACCGATATCGCGGCGCGCGGCATCGATGTGGACGACGTGTCCCACGTCTTCAACTACGACCTGCCGAACGTGCCGGAAAGCTATGTGCACCGCATCGGCCGCACGGCACGCGCCGGGCGGGAGGGCCACGCGATCTCCTTGTGCAGCGCCGAGCAACGGGCGTGGCTGCGGGACATCGAGAAGGAGATCGGCGGGCCGGTCCCGGTGTTCCGGGAGCACGAGTACCACTCGGACGCCGCACAGAACTCGACGATGCGGGCGCCGGTGGCGCGGGCGACGATCAGGCTGTCGGGAATGCCGA
>CAXTUQ010000546.1:0-4285 GCA_964247405.1 uncultured Acetobacteraceae bacterium | reverse complement strand
AGCGGGTCAACCTGGCCCGCGGCTTCCTGGGCCGCCACCCGGTCCTGCTGCTGGACGAGCCCACGGCGTCGCGTGACGCCGCCAACCGCGCCGTGGTGGTCGGGTTGGTCCGGGCGGCGAAGGCCGGGGGCGTCGCGGTCCTCGGCATCGTGCACGACGCCGAAACCCGCGACGCCGTCGCCGACCGCCTGTTTCCCGTGGTGCCGTTGGGGGAGGCGGCCTAATCTCGATGCCGAGTTCGCTTTCCTGACCGCATCGACCCCAACCCGGGAGCCATCATGCATCGCATCGCCCAACCTCGACAGCGGGACCGCATCCAGCAACGGCGGGAGGACGTGCACGCTTGGCAGCCAGCCGGGCATCGGCGCGCCCCCCGCCGGGCCGGCCCAATACAGGCGCTGCTGGCCGGGGCCTTGCTGCTCATCGCCGGTTCCGCCGCCGCGCAAACAGCGCGCAACGGCCCCGAGTATGGCGGCAAGGACCACCAGCCGACACAGGCCGAGGTGATCCGGCGCGAACGCCAAGACGGGGTGGCGCCGTCGCAGGCCGAGCGAAAGCAGGACGACCGGTCGGTGCAGCAGCTCGACCAGCAACTGCTGCACGACGAGGCGGTTGACCCCGCGAGCAAGGCCGCCCCTCCAGCCTCGCGGTGACGCGGGCGGCACCGCCCGCCTGCCCCGGCCCACTCAGCACCCCGTAGCACTGGAGCATCCGAGATGCGGCGACCGACACCCCGTCTTGCCCTGGCCGCCTGCCTCGCCGTCGCCGCCTGCGCCACGCCGCAGCAGCGGGCCGAGGACCGGGAAAACCTGCTGTCCGCCGCAGGCTTCGCCGTGCTGCCCGCCAACACGCCGGCGCGCGTGGCCTCGCTTCGCCGCTTGCCGCCGAACAAGGTCGTGCAGCAGGTTACGGGCGGCACTGGGGGCGGCGCCGTGCGCTACGTGTATGCCGACCCGCTGGTCTGCGCCTGCCTATACACGGGCGACCAGGCGGCCTACGGGCGCTACCGGCAGGAGGTGTTCCAGCGCCAACTGGCCGACGAGCAGGCGATGACGGCGCAGATGAACCAGATGGATTGGGACTACGGCCCGTGGGGGCCGTTCTGACCGCACCTCCCCGTGCGCCTTCTCAGACTTGAAGCCGGTACCGCTCGATCTTCCGGTACAGCGTGCTGCGCGACACGCCCAACGACTTCGCCGCCGCGGTCAGGTTGCCGGAGCACTGCCGCACCGCCCCGATGATCGCCGCGCGTTCCGACGCTTCCAGGCTCGCTGGCGCTTCAGACGCCGCGGGCGGCGGGCCGATCGGCTCCGACGACAACCCGGCCGCCAGTTCATCCAGCCGGACGTCCGGCATGTCCGACATCAGCAGCAGGCTTTCGACGACGTTGCGCAGCTCGCGCACGTTGCCGGGCCAATGGTAGGCGGCAAGCAGGCGCAGCACCTCGGGGCCGAACCGGCGCGGCGGCACGTCATGGCGTTCGGAGAGCGTCTCGTTGAAGTGCTCGACCAGCAGCTCCAGGTCGCCGTGGCGCTCGCGCAGCGGGGGCGGCCTGATCCGGGTCACGCTGATGCGGTGGTACAGGTCGCGGCGGAAGCGCCCGGCGGCCACCTCGTCCAGCAGCGTGCGGTTGGTCATCGCCAGCAGGCGCACCTCGACGCGCCGGGGCTGGCCGTCGCCCAGGCGGTAGATCACGCCCTCCTCCAAGGCGCGGAGCAGGAAGGGCTGCAGGTCCAGCGGCAGCTCGCCGATCTCGTCCAGGCAGAGCGTGCCCCCATGGGCCAGCTCGAACCGTCCCTGGCGTCCCTCGCTGGTGGCGCCGGTGAAGGCGCCGCGCACGTGGCCGAACAGCTCGGCGGCCAGCAGGTCGCGGGCGACGGCGCCGCAGTTGAAGGCGATGAAGGGCCGGCGCGGGTCGTGCGCGAAGTGGATGGCGCGGGCGAACAGCTCCTTGCCGACGCCGGTCTCGCCCTCGATCAGCACCGGCACCTGCTTGCCGACCAGTTGGCGCGCGCGGCCCACCGCCTCCGCCATCGCGGGGCTGCGGCCCAGGATCGCGTCGAACGCGCCCGGCTGCTCCGGCGCAGCGTTGCGCGTCCGGGCCGGCACCACCAGCACGGCGCCGATGGCGCGCCCTTCCACCCGCACCGGGCTGAACCATTCCGCGCGCAGGCCCTCCGGCAGCCGGTCGGCCCAGTCCTCGACGGTTGAGCCGTCGTCGAGGCCGGGCACGCGCTGGCCCAGCCCCACCAGGGTCGGCACCCGGCCGGTGCGGTGCACCAGGCGGCCGGCGCGGTCGATGGCCACCATGCCCGCCACGTCGGCCTCGCTGATGCGGTCCAGGCAGACCTCAAGCAGGCGCATGCGCTCGGCCGCCGCACGCTCCGCCAGGACCATCTCGATCTGCCGGGCGGCGGACACCGCGAGCGACAGGTTGTTGCGCCCGTAGGTGGACGGCGGCCCCGAGATGTCCACCACGCCGAGCATGGCGCCGGTGCCCGGCTCGAAGATGGGGGCGGCGGCGCAGGTCCAGGCCTTGATGCCCTCGCAGAAGTGCTCCGCCGCGTGGACCTGCGCCGGGCGGCCGGTCGCGAGCGCCGTGCCGATGCCGTTGGTGCCGACCGCGTCCTCCCGCCAATCGCCGCCGCGGGTCAGGTGGATGTCTTCTCCCTGCTCCAGGGTGTGCCGGTCGCCCACCGCGTCCAGCACGACCCCGTCGTTGTTGGTGAGCAGCATGATCGAGCGCGACCCGCTGAACATCTCCGCGACCTCGGCGAAGACCTGGGCGGCGGCCGAAACGAGGTCGGCATGGTGGCGGCGCAGCCGCTCGATGGCGTCGCCGCGGGCCACGAGGGGGGCAGACCGGCCAGTCGGGTTGATGCCCAGTTCTTGGCTGCGCAGCCACGACGCGACGACGAAGTTGCGGGCCGGGATCGCGGCGGCCGGGTCGCCCGTCAGGAATCGCTCCCAGGCCGCCATGGTGTCGGCGGCCTCGGAGCGGCGGCCGATGGCGCTGGGTGCTGGAAGGCCGCTCGCGCCCAGCCGCCGCTCCGCCATGGGCTTCTCTCCCAATGGGCTTCTCCCATTACTAGCCGTGTTAAAGCAGCTCCGCCCCTCCTCCCATCGCGGGGCCCGCGGTCGGATCGGCGCCGTCCGGCTTGGTCGCGATCAGGGTCTGCGTCGTGAGGATCAGCCCGGCGACCGAGGCCGCGTTGCGGAGCGCGGTGGCGGTGACGCGCACCGGGTCGATGACGCCTGCCTCCACCAGATCGGTGAAGGTGCCGGTGCGCGCGTCGAAGCCTACGCCCGGGGGCGACTGCCGCACGCGGTCAACGATGGCGGCGGCGTCCAGGCCGCAGTTCTTGGCGATGCAGGCCAGCGGCTGCGCCAAGGCACCCTGCAGCAGCCCCGCGCCCTCGCGCGCGCTGCCGGACAGGGTCTCCATCATCCGCTCCAGCTCGGGCGCCACCTGCAGCAGGGCGGTGCCGCCGCCGGGCACGATGCCTTCCTCGACCGCAGCGCGGGTGGCGTTGATCGCGTCCTCGATCAGCTGCACCCGGCGCTTCTGCTCGACCGGGGTGGCGCCGCCGGCGAGGATCACCGCCGTGCCGCCCGACAGCTTGGCCAGGCGCTCCTGGTACTTGTCGCGCTCGATGTTCTGCGGCGCCGCCTCGTATTGGCGCGACACCTGCTCACGGCGGGCCTTGACGGCGGAGGGATCGCCGGCGCCGGCGTGGATGATGGTCTGGTTGGCGGACACGACCACCTGCCGCGCGCCTCCGAGGTCGCGCATCCGCACGTCGGCGATGCGCCCGCCGAGGTCGCGGGCGATCACCCGGCCGCCGGTGGCGATGGCGATGTCCTCCAGCATGGCGCGGCGCCAATGGCCGTACTCCGGCGGGTGAATGGCGGCGACCGGCGGCTCGTCGCGGTCCCGACGCGACAGCAGGGCCACGACGCAGGCGGGAGCGACCTCCTCGGCGAGGATCAGCAGCGGGCGCTTCTGGCCGGCGACCAGCGCCTCGATCGCCGCCACGTCCTCCTTGGTCAGCAGCTTGCAGTCGGTCATCAGGATCAGCGGGTCGTCGAGCACGACCAACATGCGCTCCACATCGGTGACCATGTGATGCGACAGGTAGCCGCGGTCGAACACCATGCCGTCCACGACTTCGAGGTGGGTGGCGACCGTGCTGCCGAACTCCACGGTCACGATGCCGTCGGTGCCGACGCGCTGCAGGGCGGCGGCGACCATGGCGCCGGTCAGTTCGTCGTTGGCGGCAATGAC